>JAHIKF010000117.1 GCA_018897875.1 Pseudomonadota bacterium
AAAATCTTTCCCCCCACAAATGCCCGTAGAGGATATGCAGATCATGAACTAAACGCTTCGCGTGGATGGTAGTCGGCCCCGACTCCATTGATTCAGCCTCCCCGATGACCGCAGTCCTTCCAGAATCAAAATCCTACCTCCTTATTTCCTTGTATGCCCAGATAGTTACCTATAGTTTTCTCCATAGATCCAGACAACCCAGACTAGGAGGAAACTATGGGCAAGCTACACGATCAGATGGAAGGGGACTTGATTCTCAAGGCCTACAGTCCTCATACCCAGAAGGCCTATCTGCGCGGTGCGCGCCACTTCGCCAGACACTATATGAGGTCCCCCCAAGAGATGGGGGAGCAGGAGGTGCGCGATTTTCTTCTGCATCTGGTCCGGGATCGGAACGCCTCTCCGGCAACGCAGGACATGTATGTCAACGCCCTCAAGTTCCTCTATGCTGTTACCCTCAAACGACCCGAGGTAGTAAAGGACCTCTCCCATCCCAAACGGCCTAAAACCCTCCCGGTCATTCTCAGCCCGGCAGAGGTGCTCCGAGTCTTTGCGGCCATCCACTCGGTTAAGTACAAAGCCATCATTGCCACCGCCTATGCGGCCGGACTCAGGATCTCAGAGGTATGCTCCCTCTCGGTCTCAAATATCGACAGCCTGAGGATGCGCATTCATATCCGCTCGGGAAAGGGTAAAAAAGATCGCTACGTCATGCTGGGAGAGAGCCTCCTAACTCTGCTGCGCCAGTACTACCAAGCCGTCCGGCCTCAAGGAAAATACCTTTTCCCGGGACAGAAACCCCACAGTCACATCTCCACCTCGTCAGTGAGCCGGGTTTTGCAAAAGGTCATCCAAGAGACGGGGCTGTCAAAGAAGGTCACCATGCACACCTTGCGCCACTATGCCGAGTTCCGAACTATGCCGAGTGACCAGATTTAATCTTTGAATTATGAATGATTTGGCTATGATCAACTCGGCATAGTCTGACGAGGTTTAGAGCGCCTTCAAGAACTGTAAGGCGGATTGTTGACTGTAGCCTTGTTGAGACAGTAAAGGCGCATAGGCTGGTATAACGCCGCACAATGGGCCTTGGTCCATCTTTTGAGGGAGGTTGCTCTCTGTAAAGAACCTGGGCATGATGTCTTCTCCTTTGAATAGGTTTGTTAGGAGAAGACATAAAACCTATGCCGAGTTTACAAGCAGAGAAACGTTGGTCTCTTTGGGATTTAAATCATCGGCTCGGCATAGTTCGGAACTCGGCATAGTGGCGCTTATGCCGAGATCGGCATAAGCGCCACTGCTTTGCCACCCATCTGCTGGAGGCCGGCACCGATATCCGTATTCTGCAGGTCCTCCTGGGCCATAGCTCCATCCTCACCACCCTGCGTTATACCCACATCACCGATCGGCTGGTCCAGAAACTGGTGAGCCCCCTGGACATGATCTACCCCGCCACTTGAAGGGGGCTGCCTCATGCCCAGACCAGCCCTGGAGGTGGCCCAGATCTTTCGCCACCATGGCCCAGACTACCGGGAAAACCATCGCCTCAGCCCGGAGCAGCACAAGGCCATGCGGAATATCGAACGTTGCCGCACCGCCCATTTAGGCGGACATGTGGACTTTTGCAGCCATGGCTGCGGCTACCTGGCGATCTCCTACAATTCCTGCCGCAATCGCCACTGTCCTAAGTGCCAGAGCTTACAACAGGCCAAGTGGCTGGAAGCGCGCCTGGAACGACTCCTGCCCACCCGCTACTTTCACCTGGTGGTCACCCTGCCCCACGAACTCAATCCGCTGGTTTTTTAGAATCTTCCCCCAGCCACCTGAGCCTGGCGGCCATCCCCTTTCAAAGAGGAAGGTAGCTTCTCCCGGCCTACCATGGCCAGGTGCTCATCCAGCCAGTCGAGAATCCGCTGGTTGGAAATAGCTAAAGCGCCCATCTGGCAGTGCATGGAGGCCATATCCTTCCGGGTGAACGGCATGAAAGTCTTGGGGCACCTCAGGGCTTCAAATAATTGCCTGGCCTGCCCTGGTGTGAACTGATCGTCATCGTTGTCCACCACCAGGGTAGGGCATTTGATGAATGGGGCCGCGTCCCTGAGATTATAGTCGGATAGGGCCAGGACGAACTCTGCCGGCGATTTCTTGCCAAAAGCAAACATGCCATGGTCCATGGACCAGCGAAACCCCGGATCTTCTTTCATCTTACGGCGCAACTCCAGATTAACTGGCGGGAGTTCTTTGGCCATGGCTTTTAGGGCCAGTTTTCTTTCCGCTGAGGTTTTGCCCGGGATCTTACCCTCCGCCAGGTCATAGACTCCGGTATTGGCGACGAGCGCAGCCAGCCGGGGGTCAAATGCCGCAGCTCGGGGCGCCAGGTAGCCGCCCATGCTGATACCCATGAGGGCCAGCCGCCGGGGGGGTCAAACTCCGGCCTGGTCAAGGCAAAATCCACCACCGGGGTCACTACTTTTTCCCAATCCGGACGGAAATACAGGTGCTGTTCCCGCAGGGCCCCTCCCTGGCCGGGGCCCTCGAAAATCAGCACATTATAGCCTCGTCGCAGGGCGAAGATCGCCACTTCCAGGTAGAGTTCTTCAGCGGTTCCGTCGAACCCGGTTTGCAAGATTAACGTTTTGCGAGGAGTTCGGGAATTGTCAGGCCGGCAGACATAGCCGGGCAGGGTGGTACCCCCATAGGGTATCTTTACGACTTCTATGGGATGATTGCATAAGCGGGCGGCCCGGCGGAAAGTTTCTCGGCTCTGGCGCCAGGTCTCCAGGATGCGAGGATCCCGGGGATTGCCATGCAAATAAAACTCTGCGGTACGGTAATAGTTGCTGGCTCTCAGGAAAGCTTCTCGGGCGCTAACCCGGTGCCTTCTTGCCAGGCAGGCCTCCCCAATGCACCTGATGCGGTCGGCCAGGGCGCGCCACTCAGCATACCAAGACTCCTCATCTCCTTCCTTGATGTGCCTGGCGGTTTCCAGACACTCGTTAATATCCGACCCCCCCGTCAGGGTATAGCCCAGGGTGCGTCGCAGTTCGAAATCATAGGTCTTGTCTTGAAAAATGATGTGGCCAGGACCCATGGGACTCGCCTTGCCCATTACCTGCTTCGGGGAGCTTTTAGATTTCAGGGTTGCTTCTGGGAAATCTGCTACCTGCCCCTCTGGCCAAGCCTTCCCATGTGCCGCCAAGCTAAACACTAAAGCGGCCCCGAATACACAAACTCCTAATCTTGACTTCTTGCGGGACATGGCTAGTAGCAATCCCTATTTATACATAACGTCATAAATAATTGGACATGCTTATGGTTCAAGCCGCTTTAATACCGTTCATTTTGTCACCCTGAGCCGCAGGCGAAGGGTCTCTTGATTGTCGGTGAATACGAGATTCTTCGCCGCCTGCGGCGGCTCAGAATGACAAAAGGGGGACACCCGGCCACATGTTCATAAATTAATGACGCTGTGTATAGCTTAAATTACTAAGCGAAATTAATTTCTAACCGGAGAAAATCTCCTTATCAATGTAATGATAACACAAATTTCCCCCTAAAAAGCTGCCATTCGCCACGTTCAACCATCTCCGGGGGATCATTCTAAAAATCCCCGCTAATAGTTACAATTGGGAATGAGACAGAGGCTGGGATCAGAATGCAAGCATTCTTGCCATCAACGAAACTTCTCAGTAATTCCAAATATTTGAAGATATGATATGGATAGCGAAACCATTCAAAATGATTTTTAGGAGCGGAGATATAGCAGAGAGCACTACTTCTTACCCAACCGGACTGAGTGAAGGCCAGGATTTCTTAGCGTGCCTGTAGGTGGTATGTCCATGTGGCTTCGCCCTTTCCCCTGGCCCACCATTATCGGATGGTGTTGGCCTGGGGTTCTTAGACCGTCACCCCGTGAGAATCTGCGACCCAAGGGAGTTTTATTTTCAAAATCTACAAAAAAGGTTCAGTTAGAGGAAAACTTGTGCTATCGTGCGTTCTATAATACGATTGGGCCACAAAAAGGGGGACTTCTTTGGGATATCAACCCGGACGGCAGGTTTTAAAACCATTTTTTACCGTCGTGGCCAAGGCTGCGGCATAATCTCAGTTTATAGGGTGAAAAGCGATGCGGAGAAAGATTTTTTGGAACGTCTTGGCTATGGTATGCTTGAGCCTGACCGCCGGGCCGGCCGGGGCCGGCACCCCCGGCACCCTGAAGTGGGTTGGCTGGGGGTGGAACACCTCCCCGGCTCTGGGCGCCGGTGGCACCATTTACGTGGGCTTGACTAAATACCTCCTTGCCGTCAAGCCCGATGGCACCACGAAGTGGGGCTTCACCACGGGGGATTCTGTTTACTCCTCCCCGGCCCTGGGCGCCGATGGCACCATTTACGTGGGCTCGAATGATAACAAGCTCTATGCCGTCAACCCCGACGGCACCCAGAAGTGGGCCTTCACTACGGGAAGTGTGGTTAGATCCTCCCCGGCCCTGGGCGCCGATGGCACCATCTACGTGGGATCAGCTGATGGTAAGCTCTATGCCGTCAACTCCGACGGCACCCAGAAGTGGGCCTTCCCCATGGGAGGTTATGTTCAGTCCTCCCCGGCCCTGGGCGCCGATGGCACCATCTACGTGGGATCATATGATGGTAAGCTCTATGCCGTCAACCCCGACGGCACCCAGAAGTGGGCCTTCCCCACGGGGGGTTATGTTTACTCCTCCCCGGCCCTGGGCGCCGATGGCACCATCTATGTGGGATCAGCTGATGGCAAGCTCTATGCCGTCAAGCCCGACGGCACCCAGAAGTGGGCCTTCACCACGGGAGGTCGGGTTGAGTCCTCCCCGGCCCTGGGCGCCGATGGCACCATTTACGTGGGCTCGCGGGACGACCATCTCTATGCCGTTTACGGCGATTCTCCGGGCCTGGCCAACTCGCCTTGGCCGATGTTTCAACATGATGTGCGGCATACGGGCAGGGCGGGTTATATTCCTCCCAACACAAATATGGCGCCTATTAACAGCTTGCTCCTGAGCGACTAAAACATCGGGGGTAGGGTAAACTCTCTTTATCCTGGCGGACCTGATATTGGCATGCATCAGACCGCAGCCCATAGGGCGGGAAAGCATAGCGCATCCCGCCTTTACCATCATGGGGTTCCCACAGCGTTCCAGCAGCGTGACCGAGAAAAAGAACGTGCCGCCAGGCATAAAGGCGCGTTAAAGGAACCTTAACGGTTCTGTGGTGCAGAGAAGCCCTGGAACCAATCCAGGGCTTCTCTTTTAGGTCCATCGCCGTTTGGGATTATGAATCTGAAATTAATCTTCGCCTTGAACTTTCTAAAGAGCATGGGGGGTGGACGGATTTAGCGCCAATTCATCGCAGTTGCGCACGCCTTCTATAACACCAAGTGCGCTCGTAGCGCACTTACTTGCCACCTGCGACAATTATCACCTTACCCGGAAAAATGATAGCTATCAACTCGTTATCTTGCGCGGGCACTTGTGGGGAGGCAGATTTCAGGTGGCGCTGATAGAGAAACCCCAGGTTACCGGCGGGAATGGCTGGAAGCTATCAGGCCAAAAGGTATTGATAATGTTTGGATGGAAGGTTTTTGGCTCGGTGATAACTGTCGGATCATAGCAGATATACGCTACTGGAAATATAGTTCTATATTGTTGTGGCATGGGGTGTTCGATGTTTCAGGCGAGGTTTCTTGAGGAATACTAATCGGAGAACTTAAAGCTATGGCGCTCTGGAAACCAGAACTTTCAAAAATCAGTTTACGTAAAAGATAAATGACATTAGATTACTTTCGCCGTAGCGGTTACCCACCGAAATCTTAAAAGTCCCGGGCCGGGGTTTCTCGGTCGTCTGCCGTGGGAACGGCCGTCCTCCTCCGGAATAATCCAGGTAACGCATCTGGATTTCCGCCGGTATGGTAAATCTAAGATGCTTGCCGTCCGGAGACGGGACGCCGGGGATGAATTTATGGGCGGCCCCGGTCATGCCCTTGTTGGAAGGGAAGCCGATCCAGTTGTCGGTGGGTGTAAAGCCGGAACCCTCTATGGAGATTTCGGTTCCCGTGGTGCCGGCATCCGGAGAGACCCGCACGATGACCGCGGTCTGGTGAAAGGCAAAGGCCACTTGATCGCTGCGGCCGTGGATATTACCTACGGTGAAGCAGTAGGTGCCCGGAGTGAGTTTCTCCGTCGTGGCGGCGGCCGCAGACGGTCCGCCCATGACCTCCACTTCCGGGGGCATGGTGAATTTGATGGTATCAATGCTCACAAAGAAGATATAGCCGGGGGGGATGATTTTGACTGCACCGGGACCATAGCCAGGATGAGTGACATAGATCCGGTTATTGCTGGTCTGGTAGTTGGGTCCGGTGTTCGGCAGAAACCCGGACCCCAGGATAATGACAATCTGGCCCACCGATACCCCCTCCGGGGGCAGCACTGCATGTATCACCGGCGCCTCGGCCGCAAACCCGGGGGAGGCCATCATCACGGAAAGCATTATCAGGAGACGCAATGCTGAATTCATTGAGCAATTACCAAATGTTCCTTCCTTTTTTCCCCTCTCCACTTTGAGGGTCAGGTTGAGGGGTGACTAAGAAAAAATCTTGGGCAATGAGTATAAAAGCCTGTTAAGATAAAATAATTTTATCCAAGAGTTTTGAGGAGTTATGTATGGAAAGCCTGTATAATTGAGATAGTCACCGAACAATCTCGATATAGGAGCTTTCCATGCAAGCAAAACATATCAAACGACTCGTGATTAAGCAACTAAAGGCCAATTTCCCTGACTGGCGGCGATTGACCAAGAAAGAAAAGATATCCGGCCTTAATTCATCAGCAGCAACTGGTAAACCCCTTCTATAGACTTTTTACTCTCGCCGGCGACAAAATCGATGCCCCAGAGATTCCCGGTGGAGGTCAAATCGATGCTTTCGCCGGTGCTCACTGTCCGGGGAGAAAAAGTGTAG
>JAHIKF010000118.1 GCA_018897875.1 Pseudomonadota bacterium
CAGCAACACGACTGTCGGCAGGTCCGTAACGCTCCGGCCGGCATGGGCGCCGGCGCCGAAGAGATAGTCCAAGGCTTCCTGCCCATTCTCCGCCACCACCAGTTCGTTGGTGATGCGGTGCTTCTCGAAAGCCCGCTTCGTCAGACCGATGTCGCTGGGGTTGTCCTCCACCAACAGGATGATCTTGTCCTTCATGTCTCCTCCTACAGGGTAAAGTAAAACGTCGCCCCTTGATCTACAGCCGCTTCGGCCCAGATGCGGCCGCCGTGACGGTTAATGATGCGCTGCACCGTGGCCAAGCCGATGCCGGTGCCCGGAAATTCCGAGGCTTGGTGGAGGCGTTGAAAGGCCCCGAATAGATTGGACGCATAGGCCATGTCAAAGCCCGTGCCGTTATCCCGGAGAAAGAAGACGGGCCGGCCGTCTTGTTCCATCCCACCGAACTCAATGCGGGCAACCGGCTGCTTGCCGGTGAACTTCCAGGCATTTTCCAGCAGATTGACCAACGCCATCTCCAGTAACCTGGGGTCGCCCGTCGCGGCCAAACCCGGCTGAATGATAAACTCTGCCTGGCGTTCCGGGTCGGTCTGCCGCAATTTGTCGGCGATGGCCTGAACCAGGGCGGTGAGGTCCACCGGCTCACGGCGCATCTCGGCCCGGCTCACCCGGGAAAGACTGAGCAGGTCATCGATAAGCTGCCCCATGCGTTGGGTTTCCGCCCGCACCCAGCCCAGGTAGTTGCGGCCCTGCTCGTCCAGCCCGTCGCCGTAATCTTCCAAAAACGCCAGGCTCCAGCCGTCGATGCCGCGCAAGGGCGCCCTGAGATCGTGGGACACGGAATAACTGAAGGTTTCCAGTTCCCGGTTGGCTGCTTCCAGTTGGGCGGTGCGCTCTTCTACGCGCAATTCTAATTCCAGGTTGAGGAAGCGCAGGGCTTCCTCCGCCTGCCGGCGCGCCAAGATTTTCCACACCGCATCCATCATCAAGGTCAATTGCCGCACGTCGGCCTGATCATAATCGGTTGCCTTATTGGCCACGGCGGCCACCGCGACAATCCTCTCGCCGCTAAAAACCGGAATGGTGAGGTATTTATAGAGCGCTGCATGACCTTCGGGGTAACCCCTCTTCAAGGGGTGGGGGGCCGGGAAATCGTTGACCATGATGGGCCGGGCCTGGCGCACGGCTTCGCCCCAGATGCCGGTCTTTTCCAGTTGGAAAATCGTCGGGGGCTCGGCAATGGTACACTCCTGCATTACTTCTTTGGACCAGGTGTTGAGCGTGAATTGCCGCGTCTCATCGTCGTAGAAACAGATGTAGCCGATCTTGCTGCCCGTCAGGGCAATGGCCTCGTTAAGGGCGAAGTCCAGCAGGTCCTGGATTGATTCGGATTCGTAGTGCGCAATCTTCACCAGGGAGGCCAGCCGGGCCTCGTTGAGTTTGATTTCCGCCTCCGCTTGCTTGCGGTCGCTGATGTCTCTCAGGGTCGCCTGAACCAGGAGCCTGCCGGTGACGGTGACCGCGATCAGGGAAATCTCGGTATCAATGAGCACCCCGTCTTTGCGCCGGTGTTGCCAGTAAAAAAATTGCGGTTCCCCTGATATCGCCTTTCGAATCCGCTCCCGGGCCGCTGCTTCGGAACTGCGGCCGTCCGGCTGGCGGGGCGGTGAGAATTCCATCGGACTGTGCCCGATGATGTCCTCTCTTTGACAGGCCCAAAGCCTGCAAGCCTTTTCATTGCAATCCAAGAAAACATCCGTCATCAGAAAGATGCCTTCCGAGGAACTCTCGAAGAGGGTGCGGTACTTTTCCTCGCTCTCCTTGAGCAACTTCTCGTCCTGCTTGCGCTCGCTGATGTCTCGAATGATGGCCTGGTAATGCTTCCGGCCCGACTCTGCGATGATGCGGTTGCTCACTTCCACCAGGAAGACTGTGCCGTCCTGGCGACGGTGCGCGGTTTCATATACCAGTCCTTCTCCCTGTTCCAGGCGCTGGAGAATTTCCGGCATCTCCGCCAGGGTCCCTGGATCCCGCAGATCCGAGGCGTGCAGGTGCAGCATTTCCTCCCGGGTGTAGCCATAGGCCTCACAGGCCCGGTCGTTGACTTCGATGATTTTCAGGTTCTCGTCTACCAGGAGGATGATGTCATTGGCATATTTCACCAGATATTCGAAATGGGCCAGGAGGGCCTGGCGCTCGTTTTGCAGGCGGAAAAGCACTTTATAGTGACCCTTCCTTTGAGCGGTGAGGGCCCACCCCATGGACATGCCCACCAGCAGGACCAGGGTGAATACGCCGGCGGCGATCATTTTGCCTTCCCGGTGGAGGCCGGCGAAGACTTCATCTTTGTCGACCTTGGCCACCATGTGCCAGGAAGTTCCGGGGATGCTTTTGGTGACGGCCAGTACCGGCACGCCGCGATAATCGAGGCCGTCCACTATTCCTGCATCACCCTTGATGGCAAAAACCGCCGGCAGTTGGGGGGAATCCAGGGACAGAGTTATGGTCAGGGGCGGGTCCTTTCTGTGTCTCAAGGTATTCAAGAACAGCACCCGATCCCCCTCCTGCCTCACCAGCAGGGTTTCAGCCGTGGGACTGGCAGTGGGCCAGGATTGGATTAAAGGAAAGAGAAATTTTTCCGGATCAATTATGAATACCAGGGCGCCCAGTATCTCTTGCTTATGGTCCCGCTGGATAATCAACGGCGCGATGAGGTCGATATGCACCGCTTGATGGACCTGACATGCATAAATATCGCTAAAGATGACATTCTTCGACTCTAAGGATTTATAAAACAACTCTAGCGTCGATTTCTTCAGTGTTCCGTAATAACCTTCCTTAACCGAGAGAATGGTCCTCCCCTTATTATCTACTAAATAAATATTGCTATAACCAAATGGCTCTAACAATAATTTTAATCTTGTTTTAATTAATTTAATATTTTTATCAAAAATATTTTTATTTTTCAGCAAACTCTCAGCTTTCTCTAAAAAAAATGGACTCTTGCTGATGCTGAGCGCGTCCCCTATCCTTTCTTGCCGCCACCGGATGATTTCTCCTCTTTTGAGATCCGCGACTGATTCCAGAGTCTCCTTCCAGTTCTCCAAGGCGAGCTTCTTCTGATTGCTATTCCACCAGAATCCCCCGGCTATAATGAAAGCCGCAAATATTGCAAATAACAGTAAAATAACTATAATATTATTCAGTTTTTTCTTAATATTATTCATAGACCCTGCCCCCTCATTGGTGGAAACCGGAGTGCCGGGCATCGCTCTCGCAAGATATTACTCAGGTCACTTCATAGTTCCCATTTTGCAGAACCCGTTCCTGGACTGGCAATAAATTCGCCGGGCCGATGGGAACAATTATGCGCCCTGAGTAATATCTGCCTATGCCACCAGATAATTACCTTATCGGGGTTTTCTTATTTTTGTTAAGTTCCTGCCCAAGGTGATCGATCCGATGCAACTTTGACGGGCAACATAGAACTCCATGCCGGCATCGCTTACTAGCGGTACACCGGGGAAAAAACTGAGGTCGCATTCACATACAACTATTTGGCATTATTGATAAATAAATTATACTGGCAAGGTATTTTGCTTTCTCTTCCCCGGGCTAATCCATGTATGGTCTGAGTGAACCAGAAAGTCGCTCTGCGTCTGTTGGAACGAATGGGTTATCGGGCCGACGTGGCCGCCAACGGTTTGGAAGCCCTCGCGGCGCTGGAGCGGCAATCTTACGACGTAGTGTTGATGGACGTGCAGATGCCGGAAATGGACGGCCTGGAAGCGTCGCGCCGCATCAAGCAAAACTGGCCCCCTGGCGCAAGACCGCGGATCATTGCCATGACCGCCAACGCCATGCAGGGTGACCGGGAGAAGTGTCTCGCCGCGGGCATGGATGACTACATTACCAAGCCGATTCGCACCGAGGCCCTGGTTTCGGCCTTGAGCCAGACCCAGCCGAAGTCCCGCCCCACTGACTCGCAGCCGGAATCGGGACCGGCCGTTAACCCTAAGAAGTTCGAGAGTTTGCGGCAGACCATGGGCGCCGATTTCATCATTGAGGTCATCGAAGTCTTCAACGAGGATGCGCCGAAGCTGTTGCAAGATATGCAGCATGCCTTGACCACTAATGATGCGGATTTATGCCGCCGCGCGGCTCACAGTCTTAAATCCAACAGCGCTGAATTCGGCGCGGTGAAATTATCCGAGATGGCGCAGGAACTGGAGATTATGGGAAAAGCAGGCAGATTGGCGGAGGTCTCGGAAAAAGTGGCCCGGGCTGAAGCTGAATATGAAATAGTGAAGAAAGCGCTCCAGGACCTGACCAAAACATGAAAAGCCAGGGCTGAGAAAGAACCCTGCCGGGAGTCAATTGTGTTTAATCTTACGGGGGCCATCCTTGTCGTTGATGACAACCGCATGAACCGCCTGATGCTGGCCCGTGGCCTGGAACCGCAAGGGCACCAGGTCTCGTTTGCGGAGCATGGTCGTCAAGCTTTGGAAATGATGCAAAATCAAGCCTTTGATCTGGTCTTGCTCGATATTGAAATGCCTGAGATGAACGGCTATGAGGTGCTGGAGCAATTGAATGCCAATCCACACTGGCGGGACATTCCCGTGAGCATGATTTCCGCGGTGGATGAAATTGACAGTGTGGTCAAGTGCATTGAGATGGGCGCCGAGGACTATCTCACCAAGCCGGTGAACCCGGTGCTCTTGCGCGCGCGCATTGGCGCCAGCTTAGAGAAAAAGCGCCTGCGCGATGAGCAGCGC
>JAHIKF010000119.1 GCA_018897875.1 Pseudomonadota bacterium
AAAAAGTGGAACCGATTTAATGCCTTATGGTTACTAAACCCGGCGACATCAGCTACTCCCTCTCCCCCCGCTTCGGGGGGAGAGGGTTGGGGTGAGGGGGGCAGAACAACCGCATGCAATTTTCTAACCGGACAATGCTGAAAAAAAATAGTCTTTTGAACGCTCATTGGAATCGAGCCGCATGAAAGCGCTGGTTTACTATCGCTCCGTTGTCCGCTACCTGCTGGCCAAAGGATTGAGTCGCTTCTGGCCCCGGACCTTCTGTGCCCGGGTGGCGCCCCTTAAGTTGCAGGAGATCGAATTCAGCCCCCCCGGGCCGGGCTGGGTGGTGCTGCGCCCTCGCCTGTGCGGCATCTGTGGCTCGGACCTGAGGCTCTTGAAAGGGGCCGAATCCTTTTTGCTGGAGCCGTATGCCTCCCTGCCGGCGGTGCTGGGGCACGAAGTGGTAGGCGAAGTGGTGGAGGCCCCCCCGGGGTCCGAATGGCGACCGAGCGACCGGGTGGTGGTGGAGCCGATTCTTCCCTGCGCCGTCCGGGGGGTGCCGCCGTGCCGATATTGCGCCGCGGGAGCCTATAACCTCTGCGAGAACTTCCTCGAAGGAGATCTGGCCCCCGGGGTGATTCTGGGCTTTACCCGGGGCGTGGGGGGCGGCATGGCCGAGATGATGGCCGCCCACCCCAGCCGGCTGGTGCGGGTGCCGGATAACGTTCCCGATGAGGTGGCCGTGCTCACCGATTCCCTGGCCTCGGCCCTCCAGCCGGTCCTGGATAACTTTCCGGCCGACCGGGACACCGTGGTAATCTATGGCGCCGGCATCATCGGCCAGCACCTGCTGCGCCTCCTCCGGGTCCTGGGCTCGAAGGCCCGGGTGTTGATGGTGGCCCGGTACCGCTTCCAGGAAGAATTGGCCCTGGAAGGGGGCGCCGATGTCATCATGTCGAACCCCAGCCGGGCCTTACTGGGAGAGGCGGTGGGGGCCCGATTAGTGGACACCACCCTTGGGGGCGGCAACCTGGAGGGCGGCGCCGACCTGTTCTTTGACTGCGTGGGCAGCAAAAGCTCCCTGCAAGAGGGACTCCTGACCCTCAAGGGCCGGGGGACCTACGTCATGGTGGGCACCGCCGGGACCCTGGGGCCGGTGGACTTCTCCAGCCTGTGGTTCAGGGAACTCAAGCTTACCGGCTCCGCCATGTACGCCCACGGCGTCTGTCAGGGCCAGACGGTCCGCACCTATGAAAAGGCCGTGGAATTGCTTGCCCGGGGAGATTATCCCTGCCGGGGACTGGTTTCCCACCTCTTCCCTCTGGCCGATTATCGCCAGGCCTTTAAGACCGCCTTTGACAAGCGCCGCCATCAAAGCCTCAAGGTGGTTTTGGATCTGAGAAATTAAGGGCGGGTGTGGTGAGCCGACCGTAGGCGGCATCCTGAAGTTTAATCGGAGGGGCGCGAGGTATGGCGCCCCCAAGGGCCTGATAAATCAAGCCCCTACGAGCCTGATTTACATGGCTTCTTTGGTCCCAGGCTTCCCCCAGGCCACCTTTTATAAGGCAAAGGATCGCCAACTCTGGGGCGATTAACCCGTAGGGGCGGTGCGCTCACCGCCCCTACAAGCGCAATCATATGACTTTTCAGGTCCGTCACACATGGGCCTTTGGCCCACCCGTAAATTATGAAAAGATTTGGTGGGGCGGGCGTCCCCGCCCGCCACTCAACTGGATTGATGGTGCGTAGGACGCACCCTACGAAAAACTTTTCGGGTCAGAAACTTGAGAATCCCCGGTCGGAACCACCCATGAAACTGGTGATCTCCATCGACGTGGAAGAAGAAGGGCTGTTTTCCGGCCATTATTCCCGCACGCCTCCGGGGGTGACCAACGTTGCGGCACTGGAGCGTCTGGCCTTCATCCCCCGGGATTTCGGCTTGCCCCTGACGCTTCTGGTCACCTATCAGGTGGCCCGGGACCCAGCCGCTTGCCGGGTCCTGGCCCGGTGGCGCGACCTATACGGGGCGGAAATCGGCGCCCATCTGCACCACTGGAACACCCCGCCTTTCGCCGACCTGTCCGACCCCGAACCGGTGGCCTCGGAAAGGCTGCCCCGGGCACTACTCCGGGATAAGTTCGCCAGCCTGCTCTCCCAGATCCGGGGGGGATTAGCGGTTACGCCCCGGTCCTTCCGCATGGGGCGGTTTGATGCGGGGTCCCAGGTCTTCAGCCTCTTGCCGGAATTCGGTCTCGAAGTGGACAGCAGTGTGGCGCCGCTCACCCGCAAGAATCCCGATCCCGGCTTTTTCCTGGCCCCGGCGGACCCCTTTTTTCTCGGCGACATCGGGCCGGAGGGCAAGCCCCTCTTGGAGGTCCCCATCACCCTGGTGCCCGTGGTGGCAGGGACCCCGGAGTTGATTGACCGCCTGGCGGCCATGGCGCCGCCAACCTGGGGCGCCCGCGTGCGGAGCTTATTCCGCTATGGGGGCGTCGCCGGGGTCCAGCCGGCCATGTATCCTCTGGTTTCCCTGCAACTGGCGGCCTACCTCCACCGCCGCCGGGGGGGCCGGGTGCTCACCATGTATTTCCACTCTTCCGAACTCAAGCCCGAGACCAACCCGCTTTTTCCCACCGAGGCCGCGGTCAACCGGTTCGTCGACAAGATCCGCACCTTCCTCACCTGGCTGGTTCGGACCGGCCCGGTGGAGGGGGTGACCCTGGCGGCATTAGGGGAGGATTGGCGGCAGACCCACAGACCGGGTGGCGGTTAGGTTGCGGGGGCGGCGGGGACTGGCAAAACCTCTGATCCCGGGCCGGACTGACGCCCGGATACCCCCAACCCCAAAGCGGCGGCAGCAAGACCTGATACCACTGTGCCATTAAGCAACAATTTTTTGTAGGGGCGGATCTGCGTGTCCGCGGAGGCGCACAGAGGTGGGCTCCTGAGATAGGGTGCGGTAATTCTTTGCTTGGAGCTTATACCAATTTGACATCAAACGTAGAGTAATGGTATATTGGGCAGGGGCTAAAAAAGATGCGCAAACCTGCCCAGATCGAATCTTGGCTGACGCCGGAAGAATTGTTGTCTTGGCTGAAAGAAGCTCCCACGGTTGAGG
>JAHIKF010000120.1 GCA_018897875.1 Pseudomonadota bacterium
AAAAAGTGAAACCGATTTAATGCCTTATGGTTACTCAACCCGGCGACAACACCTACTCCCTCTCCCCCCGCTTCGGGGGGAGAGGGTCGGGGTGAGGGGGGCAGAACGACCGCATGCAATTTCCTAACCGGACAGTGCTGGGGGTAGGGGGGATTTTCATCCTCGGGGGTGAAACATTTGTGGTTCATGAACGTTTAGCCTGTGCAGCCCGAGGGCTGAGACCGTTTTTACCGGCTTTGGTCATGCGGGTCTGATACCAAAGAGCAATCAAAAGAATATTATTTGTCATTCTGAGCGCAGCGAAGAATCTCTCTTTTTAAGCCACCGAGATTCTTCACTCCGCTGCGCTCCGTTCAGAATGACATGAATATTCCATTTTTTTTTTGACTGCAACTTCGTATAAGAACCCTCGCCTTGTGGCCGGATTTGGTTAAAAGGCTAGCCCCCGGGGGATAATGGCCCGAAATCGCCGGGGGAATAAGTTTTATCGACCATGCATTTTTTTGCAATTTTTTATTGACAAAAGGGTTGACCCAATTTAATATGGCCGTGGATAAAACCGGTAACGGAAAGGAGGTGGGAGAGAAAGCAAGGATAATCCGTAGTTAGGTGAAAACGGAAAGGAGAAACTGGTAACCACTTTCCAAAATTTAAGGGGGGAACAATGAAAAAGTTTTTAGTTTTTGCGGTAGTACTGGCCTTACTGGTGCCTTCGCTGGCCCTGGCCAAGGCAGAATTTTCCCTGGGCGGCTTCATTAAACTGGACGCCATGTGGGATTCCGACGGTGGAGTTCACAAAAACAATCTTAGGCCACCGGCTCGTGCCAATGACCCGAACCGCAAGCATGGGCGGATGCTGATGACGGCCCAGGGCTCCCGGTTCAACTTCACCATCAAGGGCCCGAAACTCTGGGGCGCCCAGGTCACCGGCTTCCTGGAAATGGATTTTGACCCGGCGGAAGCAGGGGTTGGTAACATTGCGTTTGGCGGCGCGTCCCGCTCCTACACGCCTCGCCTGCGCCACGCCATGTTCCGGTTCAACTGGCCCACCTCCGAACTGCTGTTCGGCCAGTACTGGTCCTTTTTCTCCGAATGGTGGGCTGAGTCGGCGGAAGACGGCCCGTTGATGATGACCGGCACGCCCACCGCCCGCCTGGCCCAGATCCGGTTCACCCAGACCTTCGGCGACTTCACCTTGGCCGCCCTGATCGGCGATCCGAACCAGACTACTTTACCTAGCGGTGCTGTTGGCCCTTATGTTGGCGATATCAACACCGGCCGGTCGGCGGAAAGCCCTCAGCTCCAGGCGAAAGTCCGTTACGCCCACGACTTCTGGGGCAAGGCCGCCTATTACGGCAAGCCCATTCCCTTCACGATTCAGTTCAGCGGCGGCTGGCAGCGTAGCGTCAGTCGGGCTGCCGCCTTTAACGTGGTTCCCTTTGGTGAAAACAACTATCAAGCAGGCGCAGCTATCCGCGTTAGGAACCAGTATCTCAACCCCTGGCTGGCAATGGGTTCTTTGTTCATTCCGGTCATCCCGACTCATTCCGCCAATCTGGCCGGCACTGCCTCCATCCTCACCCAGTGGTGGATCGGCCAGGGCGTCGAGACCTTTGGGTTTGCCGGCATTGGGGGCAACAATTACCGGTTTAACAGCCAGCTTCTCATCGGCAACGCCGCCGTATGGACTTACGACGCTGAGTTGCTGAACAAATTCGGCGGTTTTGTCGAAGGCCAGTACTACTTCACTAACCAGTGGTTCGTCAACGCCCTCTATGGCATCAGCAAGACTTTCAGCGTGAACCGCGCCCGGTGGATTCAGGGCACCGTAGCTGGTCGAGGCGGCATGGAGATGGGCTACATCGGGGATAACCCCTCGACGATCCAGCAGGTGAATGCGACCCTGTGGTACCGTCCCATCCAGGCCATCAAGTTCGGCCTGCAGTATGCGTATTCTGCGGCTTCCTACCCACAATTGTCGACCTCTGGTGGGGCTAATGTCGCTAATACCTCCAGGTTTGGTGACAATCACCGGGTAGAGTTCGTCGGGTTCTTCTACTTCTAACCGCGAAATCGGTTGACTTCAAACAGCCCACGGGGTACTATCCCTGTGGGCTTTTTAGTTTTTGGTTTTTGGTTAAGGGGAAGGGATGACGGGAGTCGGAAAATCACGGTCGTATCGAGATCTGGAAGTCTGGAAACGTTCTATAGCCTTGGTAAAAGATATATATGAAGCAACGTCTCAGTTCCCCCCTGCAGAAAATTTCGGATTGGTGCAGCAAATAAGAAGGGCGGCAGTTTCAATTCCATCCAATGTTGCTGAAGGGCAATTCAGAAATTCCACTAAAGAATTTAGACAATTTCTCTCTATTGCCCTCGGTTCAGCGGCGGAACTGGAAACCCAATTAATTATAGCAAATCAAGTTAATTACTTACCCATCTCAGAATTTAATTCACTATTAGGCAGTCTGGAAATTATCATGAAAATGCTCAAGAAGTTGTCTATGAGCATAGCTACCTGACATTACCCGAGTAATTTGTAATTTTAACCAAAAACCAAAAACCAAAAACTAAAAACTAAAACGGGGTGCGGAATGCTAAAGAAACTATCGTTGATGCTGCGACTGGGGCTCATGCTGCTCGTGGCCGCCGCCTTGCTGTCAGGGGGGTGCTCCGCGTACTCCTCGGTGAAGCAGTGGGCGGGCTATGGGTCTAATGACGAAGATGAGGAAACCGTCCCCCCCGAGGCCAAGCAGGAAACGGTCATGATTGAGGGCAAGCCCTACGTCCGCAGCAAAAACCCCTACTGGCTCACTGAGCCCCAGGCCCCCGAGTATCTCTACGTGGAAAAGGGCACGGAGTTCGTGGGCGCGCAGCAGTACCTGATAAATTCCCTGGCCGAGGCCATGGGCCGGCAGCAGGCCAAGGCCGCGGGCAAGACGATCCCGCCGGATAAGCTCCAGGAAATGGTGCGGACCGAGGTGGATCGCATCCTGAGGGAGCAGGGACTGGGAGGCTTTGTCTCCCAGGGCAAGGGTGGCGACCAGGGCATTGTCGGCCGGGCCGTGGCGGTCATCCCCGACCTGGAGACGCCCAAGAGCTATGATGGGTTGAACCGCACCCTGGCCATGGCCCTGGGCAGCGCCTTGGGGAAGACCAAAGACCTCAAGGTGAGCCCCCCGGAATCAGTGCAGGAGGCCCTGCGCAAGGCCACAGTGGCGGGCAAGCTGACTCTCGCTCCCAATATCAAGGCCCTGGGAGATGCCCTGGGGGTCCAGGGGATCGTCCTCACCGGGATCATGCCGCCGGAGGGGGGAACCCAGGGAGCCATGGTCATGCAAGTCTATGACACCTTCACCGGCCTCCAGGAAGACGCCATCGTGGCGCCCGGGGGCGCGGGGGGAGTGAAGCCCGATACCGTCACCAAGTTCGCCCAGGACAATTACCTGCGCGTGGCCGGCAACCTCACCAGAATTGCGTGGTTCGGGCGGGTGGAGTTTGTCAAGGAAGGGAAAGTCTACCTGAGCCTGGGGCAAACCTCGGGCCTGAAGGTGGGCGACCGCCTCAAGGTGGTGGAACCGGGCAAAGAGGTGGTTAACCCCAAGACCCACTCGGTCCTGGGTTACACCTCGGATATCCCCATGGGCGAGATCAAGGTGACGGAACTCCTGGGAAATAGCGGCGCCGTGGGACTGGCGTTGAACGGCGGCCCCTTCAAGACCAACGATAAGGTGAAAGCGGTTAAGTAGAGACGGTTTTCTGTTTTCTGTTTTCTGTTTTCGGCAAAAAAAACGAGAACCCCATTCAAGAAGCGTCGGGGCAGGCCGCAACTGCCCTGGCGCTTTTATAGCGTTTGCCATTAATTCCGTCCTGTTGTCGGTTCTTATACCAATTTGACATCAAACGTAGAGTAATGGTATATTGGGCAGGGGCTAAAAAAGATGCGCAAACCTGCCCAGATCGAATCTTGGCTGACGCCGGAAGAATTGTTGTCTTGGCTGAAAGAAGCTCCCACGGTTGAGG
>JAHIKF010000121.1 GCA_018897875.1 Pseudomonadota bacterium
CGGCCATGATCCTGATCTTCGGGGCTCTCCTGGACCCGGGGGACGAGGTGCTGCTCCCCGACCTGCATTACGCCTGCTATCCCAACATCCTCAAGCTGGTGGACGCGGTGCCCCGCTACGTGCCGGTCAGGGAGGAAGACGGCTTCCAGATGAACCCGGCGGCTTTGGGCCCTTATCTCACGGACCGCACCAAGGCGGTGCTGGTCAATTCTCCCGGGAACCCCACCGGGACTTTGATGTCGCCGGACTGGATGGCTCGCCTGGCGGATTTAGGTCCTTACGTCATTTCCGACGAGATTTACCACGGCCTGGTTTATGAAGGCAAGGAGCACTCCATCCTGGAGTTCACCGACAAGGCCTTTGTCATCAACGGCTTTTCCAAGCTCTACGCCATGACCGGCTGGCGCTTGGGGTACCTCATCGCGCCGCCGGATTTCATCCGGCCCCTGCAGAAATTGATGCAGAATTTCTTCATCTCGGCCAACCCCTTTGTGCAGCGGGCCGGCATTGCGGCCCTGACCCAGGCCGGGGCCGAGATCGAAGCCATGCGGTCCGCCTATGACGCCCGCCGCCGGTTTCTCCTGGCGGGTCTGGCAAAATTGGGGTTTAAGATTCCCGTCCCCCCCACCGGAGCCTTCTATGTCTTTGTCAATGCCCGCCACCTCTCGACCGACTCCTACGCCCTGGCCTTCGACATCCTGGAAAAAGTCAAAGTCGGGGTAGCCCCGGGCATCGATTTCGGTCCGGGAGGCGAAGGCTTTCTCCGGTTCTCCTACGCCAACTCCCTGGAAAATCTGGCGGAGGCCCTGGGCCGGCTGGAGACCTATCTGGCCCAACACCGCCCGGCCTGAGCCCTAAGCCTCCAGCCCGCCTCACCCCGGCGCGACCAGGGAAAAGACCCAAGCGGGCGCGAAGTAATTCCGGGGTTGGGGAAACTTTGTTGACCTCTCACCCAAACAGCCAACCGGGCTCAAAAAGTCTTCGGCCGGAAAGGACTGTAACGTGTGACCGGGAAGGGTCAATCTCCCCTTTCCGGTTTTTTTATTTCCAAATTTAGTACAACGGTCTAATATGGTAAAAAGATACTATTCAGATAGAGTGCCCGATGAAAAAGGGCACTTATGATGGTATTGCCATTGTAGGGGGAAAAGATGACAGTCGAGGGCAAGCCTCCTGATTTTTATGAGCTAATTAAAAAATGGATATTTGACCATTTCGGTATCCCGGGTCTCGCTGTTCTTGCTTTTCTCGCAATCGCCTTTTATGCATATAAGAATTGGGACAAGATAAAAACATGGCCTGGTGTAGCTTCCGTTGTGACTAACATTAGCCGCTGGCCGGTTCCAAAAGCCGACCCCAACCGTTTTGCTGTTCTCGTGGCACACCTGGAGAACGACACCCAGCGAGAGCACGAACGCCTGGTCCTTGAAGCCCTCAAGGAGTTCGAAGGCGTTCAAACTCTCAGCCTGGACCGGACCATAACCCTGGTAGGCCCGGTGCCGGAGATGATGGAGAAGCGGGGACAGCAAGAGGCCCATCGCTATCTCAAAGAGAGCGGGGCCTCCGTCATCATATGGGGAGCGGTCCTAAGCCGGGGCGGCAGCAGCGTCTATAAGCTTTACTGGACCCCGGCTACAGGAGAGGGGCGGAAGCCAGGGCGTTATGCCTCGCCCCTGGCCGAGGAGCAGTTACGTTTGCCGGAGGTCTTCTGGGGGGACCTGGCTCAAATCCTGCGTCTGCTAATGGCCTCGCAGGATGCAGAGTTCAAAGCCCAAGAGGGCCATTACGTGGCGGACCGGCTGCCCCACTTCATTGCCCGGGTGAAAAAACTCCTGGAGGCGAGTGTCGACCGACCGGGCTGGGACGAAGATGCCAGGGGGAGGACTCTTTTGATCCTCGCCAACGCCCTTTATACACTAGGTGAGCAAAGTGGACAGAATAAGCCTTTAGAGGACGCGGTGACGGCCTGCCAAAGGGCACTCAAGGAGTTTACCCGGGAGCGGGTGCCACTGGATTGGGCCTTGACCCAGAACGGCCTGGGCGCGGCGCTGCAATGCCTCGGGGCGCGGGAGGGCGGTACCCAACGAATGGAAGAGGCGGTTGCTGCCTACAAGGAGGCCTTGAAAGAATTTACCAGAGAGCGGGTACCGCTGATGTGGGCTATGTGCCAGAGTAACCTGGGCAACGCACTTTCAGCGCTCGGCGAGCGGGAGAGTGGCACCATTAACTTGAAGAAAGCGGAAGCCGCTCACCGGGAGGCGCTACGAGAGTATAGTCGGGAGCGAATGCCGCTTAGGTGGGCCCTGACCCAATCCAACTTGGGTAACGCACTTTTATTTCTCGGGGAAAGGGAAAGCGGGACCGTCTATTTGGAGGAGTCAGTGGCAGCCTACCGCGAGGCGCTCAAGGAGCAAACCCGAGAGCGGGTGCCGCTTCCTTGGGCTGGGACTCAAAATAACCTTGGAAATGCGCTGGCAAGGCTTGGGGAACGGGAAAACAATACTGGCCGCTTAGAGGAGGCGGTAGTCGCCTACCGCGAGGCGCTGCAAGAGCGCACTCAGGAGCGGGTGCCGCTGGATTGGGCTGGGACTCAGACTAATTTGGGTCTAACTCTCTCAATGATCGGGGACCGGGAGAGTGGCACTGGCTACCTGGAGGAGGCGGTAACTGCTTTCAACGAGGCTTTGAAAGAGAGAACTCGCAAGCGAGTCCCACTGGATTGGGCTAGGACTCAGAACAACCTGGGTATGGCCCTCTCAATTCTTGGGGGACGGGAAACTGACACTATCAGCCTTCAGAAGGGAGCGGCAGCCTACCGGGAGGCGCTCAAGGAATTTACCCGGGAGCGGATACCACTGATGTGGGCTATGAGCCAGGCCAACCTAGGCACCGTCCTCCGAAGTATAGGGGAGAGGGAGAACAATGCAGCCATACTAGAAGAGGCATTAAAAGCGCACAGCGAGGCGCTCAAGGAGCAAACCCGTGAGCGGGTGCCGCTTAGGTGGGCCATGGCGCAAATCAATATGGGCGATGTCCTTTGGAGCCTTGGGAGACGGGAGAGCGGCACTGTCCGTTTGGAGAAAGCGATAACCGCCTATAAGGCAGCTTTGGAATTTTACGCCGCAGCGCAAGACAGTTATAACGTGACATTTTGCATAGCCAAGCTGCAAAAGGCCGAGGCCCTGCTCCAGGAGAGGCAAAAATAAGTAAGTGTTTGCTGAGCATCCCGCACCATTTAAGGGCGGGCAGAGACCGCCCGGCATGTTTCATAAGGGGAACTTCGCTCCCATCCCGAACTGGCTTGTTAAGCCCGGCAGGGCCGATGATCCTCAGCGGGTTCACCGGTTGGAAGCCTGTGCCACCAGGGGAAAGGAGGACGGTGCCGGCGCACAGGTTGAAAACCTGTGCCACCATTAATTTCCTAGCAGCAAGCCCGCCTCTTGATTGAGGCGGGCTTTTTTTATTTTTTGTATCAGAGCTCTCAACTCTTATACTATTTCAAACCGTTACAGCTTCTTTAAGCGCTGCTGGCGCTGGCGCAGCCGCTTGGATAAGCGGCGGGCCGGGCCTTTCTTGTGGGTGGACCGGGTTGAGGAGTCCGCCTCGGCCTCAGGGTCGGCTGCCCCTGCCGGGTCGTGCAGATGAGACGATTCAAACTCTCCGGCGTTAATCCAGGCTGCCTTGGCCTGCTCAGCGCACACCTGGATCTCCCGATCGGAGGTGACCACCAGGGCGCGTTGCCGCTCCTGGGTCAGCAACCGCTTCATGACCTCGTCGGCCCGTTCTCCCCGGCGGGAATAAATGACCAGGATGCCCTGATACCGGTCCCGGCTCTCTTTAAGGTCACCGTGCTGCCAGCCGTCGAACACCACGGTAATCTGGTGATGGGACCGGCGGCGATAATGGGCCAGCAGTTCCAGCAAGGCTTCCCGGCCGGCCTGCAGGTCCATGACATCCAGAAGCTGCAACCGGGGTGACTGCCTAATTACGTTGTAGCCGTCAACAATGAGGTGCATGGCAATAGGATACTATAATATTAGAATAAAAGGCCTTCATGCAAAAATATTATTGTAAATATGATTTTTTCTTGCTATAGTAGGCCCCTATTACGTTAATTTATCGTAATGGGGGGGATGTGAAAAATATGCGTTACTTATTTTACTGCATGTGCGTGGCGCTGCTTTTGGCGGCGGGCGCAGGGTGCGGCGGGGGCCTGGGGAAGCCCGAAACCGCCACTCTGGACGTGCCGCTGCCTGAGTATCAACAACAACAAACCCAACTGACACCGGAACAACAGTACGTGGCGCAAGTGTTAATTGAGAATGGTTACAATATTAATCGTGATAAGCCCACGGTCATCGTGGTCCATAAACTCAGCCGCAAACTCACCTATTACCGGGGCCTGACGCCCATTAAGACGTTTCCTGTGGTCCTGGGGAACAATCCGTTAAACGATAAGTTGTGCCAGGGTGATGCCTGCACCCCGGAAGGGGTGTACCGGGTCCGGGCCAAGTATCCCCAC
>JAHIKF010000012.1 GCA_018897875.1 Pseudomonadota bacterium
CCGACCACGCCTCCCAGAGCGGCCAGGACCGCCAGGAGAATGGGCCCGGCCAGCACCCACACCACCAGCGCCGCGGCCAGCCAGATGCCGGGCAGGCAGTATTTCAGATACAGCAGTTGCCTGGTCAGCCAGGTGTTCCAGCCGGCCATGGTCTGCCCCACGAGATGGGTTTCCAGGATGGCGGTGGCCACGGGGACCGTCCGGATGCCGAACCGCAACAAGCGCTGCCCCAGGGGAAAGTCGTCCAGCACATTTTGCCCCAGGACGCCGGCGATCCCATAGGCGTGGAAGACGGACCGGAGCAGCGCGGTGGCCCCGCCCCAGGGTAGGGCGATAAAGGCAAAACCGTGCAGCAGGTGCAGGGTCAACACCGTCTGGAGCATCCCCAAGGTCGGCACCCGGGCATCGCCGGCAACGATGCGGTGGAAACCGGAGGTCAGGCTTGCTGCCCCGGTGACCAGGGGGTGAATGAGATCCCGGAGAAAGTTTGGCCGGGCCTGGTGCGTGCTGTCGCAAAACACCAAAATTTCCACGGAGTCGTCCAGGGCCCCCACCGCGGCCAGGATGTTGTGGTTCTTCTGGGAGCAGCCGGCCGCCGGGCCGCTGACGATGTGGCGGCTATGGGGATGACGGGACAGCAAGGCCCGGACCAGGGAAGTGGCGGGGTCATTGAGGTCCCGGGTGACCAGGACGGTTTCATAGTTGGGATAGGGCTGGTTGAGCAGCGAGCTCAGCGCGGCCTCCATTTCCGGCGAGTCCCCGGTCAAAGGCACAACGAGGGCGACCTTGGGGTAGGCGGGCCAGGATTCGGCCGCCGGGGCTGAGCCTTCGGGGTCACACCCCGGAAAACTCCGGCGCACATGCCGGCGGCTGTAGAGCAGCAGCACCAGCAGGAGCACTATCTCCAAGGCCATGGAGGCCAACATCAGGGTCGTCAATCAATTTCTCCTAAAAGTCATTTCAAAACCGATTTCCGGCGTTATTTTGAATCAACCGGGGCAGCTTAAGTTGGGAAAGAATCGCCCCCCTTTTCTAAAGGGGGGCAGGGGGGATTAAATAAGCGCTTGATAATCCCCCTAAATCCCCCTTTAGGAAAGGGGGACTTAAAACCGCCGTTCCCAACCTTTAACTAGTTGAGAGAACATATTTGCAGCCTAAGACAGGTTTTGCAATAGGTTCTAAGGTCATTTGACCCGGCCGGGGCGTCCCACCCTAAAATAAAAGGCCGGGCGCTTTGACCCAGCCAAGCCCCGTAGGCTGAAAATCACTTACCAGATAGCCTTCGGGCCTGTCAAGGGAAATACCGGACCCTCATTAAGACTCGGATTAATGAGTGAACCTCATTACCCCTAATACCAAGTTCCCGTTGAAATGAAACCAATCAATCAGATAACCTATTGATATCACCTGTAGGGGCGGGTTTCAAACCCGCCCCTACAAAACGCACCCAGTATAACCCATTATTTTCAGGGCAATTTTCTCCCTCGGAGCCACCACCGCCCCCCCAGGATCAGGGTGGGAGCCAGGGCCAGGGCTTCGGTGACTTCCCGGGGCAGGCGACCGTCCCCCAGCAGGTACAGCAGGGCGCCTAAAAGGACGGTGAGGCCCAACTGGAGCAGGGGACGCAGGCGCATGAGCCCCAGACGCCGCTGGCAGAAAGCGACGGTTAGGATCGCCACGCCGCCCTTGGTGAGCACCATGGCCAGGGCCGCCCCCATGAGGGGCGCCCGGGGAATGACCAGGCTGCACCAGAGTAGGTTGAAGGCCAGCCCGCACAGGTAAAAGATCAGGAGCAGCCGCTGCAGCCGCATGCTGATCATGAGCAACGCCGCCAGGTTGTGCATAAAGGCAAAGACCACGGTCACCGACAGGAGCTTTTGCAGCCAGGGGGCCTCCGGGTAATGGGGGCCGTAAACCAGGGCGATGATGCGGTCGCTCTCGATGAACAGCACGAACATGACCACCAGGGCGACGGCCAGCAGCCAGCGGCTGGTGTTCTGGGCCAGTTGGGAGACTTTGCCGCGGTCCACCTCCCAGAGTTGGACGAAGAGCGGGAACAGGACGCTCTGGAGGAGCAGACCGGAGACTATGGCCGAAAGGCCGTCGACTATCTGCCAGGGAACGCTATACTGGGCCACTCCGGCCGCCCCGACGTACTTCTGGAGGAAAAACAGGTTGGCCTTGTTGTAGATGATGGCCGAGACCTCGATGAGGGCAAACACCAGGCCCAGCCGCAGCAGGGAACCCAGCCGTCCCAGGGAAGGCCACTTAAAGCGGAAGTTCCCTCGGGAGCGCACCAGGATAAAGCTGCCTCCCAGGTTGACCAGGCTCTCGATGAGCTTGAAGGCGGCTATTACCAGGGGTGCGGCGCCCAGGGCCAGGGCGATGAGGCCGTAGCCGAAGCCCAGGCCGGCCGCCACGACTTTGATCTTGCCCTGGAGGTCCTGTCGGCCCCGCACCTCCAGGGCCACAAAGAAAGAATTGGACAAGGCCTCCAGCCCCAACCCGAGGCAGAGCATGAACATGACGTACTTGAGGGACCGGGAGTAGCCCTGCCACTCCATGAAGCCCACTACCCCGATGAGCGCCAGGACCAGCAGGATCCCCTTGAGGAGGGACACCTGGGTCAAGGCGGCGTCCGGGTCCCCGTCCTTGCGGGCCAGGAGGGACACCAGGGGCAGGTTGAGGCCGAATTCCGCCACCAACAGGAGGATACTCCCCAAACCCACGGCCAGCATAAACTCCCCGTAGGTGGTGGCACTGACCCGGGCCAGATAGACGAGAAAAACCGCCTGCAGAGCCTCCCGGACCCAACGGGCGCTGAGCAGGTAGGCAAACTTCTGGAGGATGCGGGGAGGAGCGGACTCTTCCGGAATTGACGGGCTGGGGTTGCTTATGAGCATCAAGGGACCGGCGTTGGCCTTAAGGTTGATTTTGAAGCCCGGGGCCCCCATCAGGGAGCTTGCCGAAAATTCTTTTATACCAGATATTGCCGCCGCCGGTGCGGAAAAGTCGCCTGGAGGCCGGCTGGGGCCAAAATTCCAACCGGAACGCGGCCTTGGACTTCAGGGGTTGGACACCCCCGCCCGGGGTTCAGCCTCAGGGATTTCGTCAGGGTAAGGGTAAGTGAAAGTGATTGCCATGCCCGGCGCCATGTTTTATCATTTTGCCAGACAAAGCCAACGTCGGCCGGGTATCAGGCCAGGCTCAGCCTCGAAAAAGATTGGTGGTACAGGCTTTACCGTGAGAATCCAGACGTAGGGGCGGGTTTAAAACCCGCCCCTACAGGGAATTTCATGGTTGGAGAAGGCCAATACTGCGGCCATGACGGTTTACCTCACGCAGGCTGAAGCTTGGGCTACAGACGGGTCACTTCCCGGCGAAACCGAAAATTTTCTGGAATAGTCAATGATGCCGCACCACAAAAACGATACCGCCGCCAACTGGTTCCAGCGCCATCCCAAGAAAACCCTGGTTGCGGTTATCCTGTTTTTCATCCTGGTTATCGTCTTCGGGGCGGAGAAATTCCTGGAATTCAATAACCGCCGGCACGGGATTGTGCTGGAGACGGAAGTTGAAAGACGGTATGTCCGGTTAAAGGAGTTCCGTCCCGGGGCGCGTCTGATGCTGACCTTTCCCCGCAATCACCTGCCCTACACCGACAATGTCTTCACCAAGCAGTACCGGGTTGAGATAGATAGTGACGGCTTTATTGCCCCCTCCCGGAAATATGACGCCCCCGATAAGGTCATCGTGTTCCTGGGCGGGTCTACTACCGAGTGCATGTTTGTAGACCAGGACCAGCGGTTTCCCTACGTGACGGGGCGGATTCTGGAGCAGGAGACGGGAGCTAAAGTCAATTCCTACAACGGCGGGATGTCGGGCAGCAACAGCCTGAACGCCATCGATATCCTGATCAACAAGGTGATCCCCTTGAAACCCGACGTCGTGGTCTTCATGGAGAACATCAACGACCTGAGCACCCTCCTGTACGAAGGGACTTACTGGCATAAGGGTAAGGCCCGGTCGCCCCTGGAGACCCTGAAAAAGCGGCAGCTGGTGGGCAAGCTCCTGAAAGAAATTTTCATCCCCCATCTCAACTTCGCGTATAGAAATCTCAAGAAGACCCTGTCAGGCAAAGAAGAGGACGAGTTCGCCGGCGCCCGGGGGAAAAAGCTCGTTATTGACCAGGCCAAAATGGAGCGCGATTTTGCCGCCAACCTCCAGACGATTGTCTGTACCTGCAAGGCCTGGTCCATCGTGCCGGTGCTGATGACCCAGGCCAACCGGATCACGGACCACCCCGATCCGGTGGTGGCGGCCTACATCGCCCGGGACGGCCGCGACACCGGCATCAGCTACCAGAGATTCAAAGGGCTGTATGACGCCTTCAACGACACCATCCGGGAAGTGGGCCGGAAAAACCACGTCATGGTCATCGACCTGGCCCGGGAAGTGCCCGCCGATAAAGAATATCTCTATGACCTGGTCCACTTCAATGACGTCGGGTCCCAACTGGCGGCCCGGATCATTGCGGCCCGGTTGAAGGGGGTTTTGGCCCCGCAAAGCAGTGGAGAGTAAGTTTTATGAAAGCAAAAGTTCCGCCATTTTCAGCAGAATGGCACGCCCTTGGAAGAGAAGCGGCACTGGCAGCTGAACAGCTTGCTAGTGGTGCAACCTTGTTGGGAAAAGCCAATCATGCACAGAATGGATTGTATTTGCAGGCATTTTTGGGATTATCTCTAGGTTTAGAGAGAGTTGCGAAGTTGGTGGCAGTCGCAGATTACGCCATCGAGAATCACGGACGATTCCCAAACAACAATGACTTAAAAAATAGATTTGGGCATCAGATCGATGTTTTGCTAAATTATTGCGATCAGCTTTCTATTAAGTGGCGAAATGGTAAGGAATATTCTGAACGTCCTAATTTACTGATTCACAAAGGCATAGTTGAGACACTAACAGAATTTGCAAAACTCTCACGTTATTACAATTTGGATTTAATCATAGGACGGGAAGCTAAACAAATTCCTGAACCTATTGGTGCGTGGTGGCAAAGAGTCGGACAACCCATCTTGCAAAAACACTATACAAAAAGACAGCGGGAGAAAGATGAAGCGCAGGGTAAAATTATGCATGCCTTATTAGGTGGCATTACAATAGTTATGCATCATGATGAGCAAGAGAAAAAGATAGACAATCTTGAAGCAAAGATGATACAGACAGGTGCTACACGCATAGTCCAAAAATATGGACGATTATACACACTACAGATTGTCCGTTGGCTTGCCTTTCTTATCACTGACCTCTCACATATAGGGGCATATCAACACAGAATAGAGCCGTTATTGGGATTAGATGAGTATTTCGGTATTTTTATGAATAATGATGCGTATCTGAAAGACCGGAAAACATGGTCAATCTACCGGTTATAGGATCGGCTCTATTCCGAATACCTCACCCCTCCGAGGGTATTGTGGCACCGGGAAATTTATTATCCATCCCTTAATCCCTTCTCCTAAAAGGGGATTGGGGGATGGAGCATTTTTCTAAGCTACCACAGCCGCCCCGACCTCGCCTCTTTCACCGCCAGGGCCAGGCCGTCGTGCTCCGGGGAGTGGCGGGGCAGAAAGCTCAGCAGGTGGACG
>JAHIKF010000122.1 GCA_018897875.1 Pseudomonadota bacterium
CCACCATGGCGCTGGCCAGGTGGTGCGGTGGCCAGGGAGGGGGCGTAGGGGCCGGGCTGTTGCGCGGGAGGGGCAGGGGCCGGCGGCCTGGCTCTGGGCCAGGAGTCGGTGGTTGCAGAGCGCTTGGCTGCGCACCAGGGGCCAGCGGGCAAAAGGCAGGGATAGGGGGGCCAGGGGACGGCCAATCGCCTCAGGACGGGGCTCTCATCGGTGCAGGCGTTGGCGGTCCCACATGGCCGCGGCGGGCCGAGTGAGACACGGTAAAATTTACAATGTTGGGTGACTTTTATTGCATATATGATAACCGTCTCAACTTGAGCCAGTATTTATAATCCCCTTCGTTTTCCATAATTAGCACAATCCCCGGCTTCTTCCCGGTCTGAAGCCCATAATAAAGCGCCTGGCCAATGGCCTCTGCCCATTTTGGTCCAAAATCAAATTCAATGGCGTGGGTTTCGGTCAGACAATCACATCTGGTCTTGTCTGGCAAGATAACCTCAACTTGCCCTCCATGCTCACTGCACCATTGCTGCTGATACCACTTCTCCGGATGTTTATGGCCGGCGAGGGCAATGGATGGAATAATAAGCAGAATCAACAGGACTGTAAATGATTTTATTCTATTCACAGGTTTGCTTCCATCTTAATAGTTAGCTATTCATCTTGACTGGTGCTCTGCAAACCTTATAGAGAACATAACCTATCGTTTGAGACACGCTGGGCAAAATCCCAGGACAGCCAAGAACTCAAACTCCTTCATAACGGCATGGCATCACGGCATTTTAAGGAGCCTGCGCTTTGCTTGTTTGGCACTTATATCTAAAGCCTGGCTGTTTGCCATTTCTATTAGAGGATCAAGCTTGCTGTGATAAGAAATCAATTCTGGCCCGTTGGCACCTTGTTTCGCGGCGGCCTTATCAGCTAAGTTTCGTAATTCCTGGGTATATTTCTTATAGTTTTTCTTACCAAGCTTCTCTTTGATCAAGTCGAACCATCCCTGGCAGGTCACCACCCTGGTTTGCCAACTTCGGGTGAGACAATCGAGTATGGCCTGGCGGTTTATGAGATCCCCTTGCCAGCGATGGAAGAGAACCTCCGCCACTTCAGGGGAAATAACCGCTAAGCGTAAGGAGTGGGTGTCGCCGAAATCTGAGTGCTGGCGATAGGTATGGATAATTTGTTGGGCATGTTGCAATCTGCAACCGAGTGCTCCATGTCTCTGACAGATTTCCTCGATTCGGTTAGAATAAAGGGTGATATCCTTTCGTATTGATTCCGGCGCCCTGCGGAAAAAGCTGATCCCCCAGTTGATAAAGGCGTTTTTCAAACGGTTATGGGCCTTAAGTGTCGCCTCGTCCATGGGCCGGTCCAGGATGGTCTGGGCTGTCCGCAACAGTCCCAAGCGAGGGTTTATCTGGACCTCCTCCGCCTCACGGCGTAGGGATAAATACCGGCGTTCCAGTTCGCACCGAGCCGCTTCCCGCTTGCCTACCAGGGCTTGCCAGTCCTGATGGGCCATTCTTAAGGTATAGGAAGACCACCAAAGATGCATCTCTTAGCCAACCAATCAAGTCAAATTTACTTCACTTATTACCATTAAGCTGCTTAACCCAAGCGGCCATGTCCAGCTTTATCAGTAGGCTGACGCTGCGGTATTCTTCAAAAACTTTGTCCGGGTCATCGCTGGGAGCGAGTGTCACCTCCTGGCCTTTGACCCCAAGGCCTACTACCCTCAAGTGCTGGGCCAAGCCGGGGGCGGCATTATCTAACAACGTGACTACCGTTGCGGCCCGCAAGGCCGACAGTTCAGAGTTATTCCGGGGTGGTGTGGTTCTGCGCAGGTCCTGCTGGTCCGCTGTGCCGTTTATAATGACGAAAAATTCCTTCGCTTTTGTCACTTCAAATAATATCGGGGCTAACTTCACGAGCCGGATTTCGTCAAATTTCGATAGATCATATTTTCCCGTTTTGAACGTCATCTTCGGTTCAAGCGGAATTTCAATTTCGAGGCTATCGGGATTGAGCTTCACCTGCATGGATTCCTGTTTTGTCCAATCATTAAGTTGTTTAGCCAAATCGGACAGTTTTTTTAGGCCACCATGTTCCAAATCGCTTAGTCTTTTTTCTAATGTTCCTTTTTCTGCCCGGAGAGTCTGATTTTCTGTTTCTAGATCTCTTACCTTTTGGGGCCAATCGGTACCAAGCCAGAGGAGCATAATAAAGACCATGGTGAAGGCAAAAATATCCACCAGTCCTGGCCAAGCCGGGTTTTCGCCACCATCTTCCCGTCGCCGCCACGTCATCTGAGTCTCTGCCTACCTTCCCAAAAACCGATTTATGAATCCTTGTCTTTCCTGGGTCTTCTCTTCTGGGGGTTTACTGCCTTCCTTGATCTGTTCGGTGAGCTTTTGTTCTGTGTGCTGCAGGGTAGTCTTCATGTCCCCCAGCAGATGTTCTTGCGTGGAGAATTTGTTATCCATTGTGGCTGCCAGATCCTGAACTTTGGCTGACAGGGTGCCGGTAATTTGATCCAGGTTTTCCACAATAATCTGACCTTCCTTTGCCACTTCTCCACGCAAAGTATTGATGAAGGAAGGCAAGGATTCTACCGCCCGGCTGAGTAGCTGGTTAATCTGGGCCAAGCCCTGAGTGATCTCCCTTGCACCGTCGAAATGTGGAGGTGGGGGCCCCAACAAGACTTGGCGGATTGCTTCGCTGACCGCCTCAGATACTTGTCCGGCAAACCCCTCAAGGTGCTGCCCGAAGGCGGCCGGCAGAGCTGCGATGGCGGTCTTCAGACTATGCGAGGTTGTCTCGACACCCACCAAAACGCCCTTGATCTCCTGAACTGACCGATCCAATCCCTTGGAGATATTCTCAGGGAGACCCAGCAGGTTTTCCTGCATACCGCCTACAACCCGAGCCAGCCCCGAGATGGTCGCGGATATTTCTTCGATTTTGCCCTGAATTGCCTGGTCTAAGCCCTCCCTGAAAGCCTCTCGGGCCGCCTCGGCCATGAGCCGCTCGACTCCCTGAAGCTTGTCCCTGAATGTCTGGGGCAGCCCTTCCACCGTTTGCGCCAGCTCCCGAGTGGCCTGGCCCAGCTCGGCGGTGCGGTTGGGCAGATCAGCGACCTTTATGTGCTCTATTGCCCGGTTCAGGTTATCCGTGCTCTCTTTCCAGCGCTCGAGGACCGGAATGCCCTGCTCAAAGGGTTGGGCGAGCAGCTTGAAGCCGTGGTCCAGACGCTGGCTCAGGAGTTCCATTTTAGCATCCTGGGCCCGTAAGAGGGGCGTGATGGATTGATCTTCCTCATTCCGGCTGGCAATAGTTTTAGCCACCATTTGCCGCATCGCCTCACTTAGCTCCTGCACTTCCTGGAGGAGGTCTTTGATTGTCCCCAGGTGGCGCTCCTGGACCTCATCTCCCCATTCTTTGAACTTTTCCCCTACCTTCTCCAGGGATGCCACCAGAATGGGATCGACCCCCGCAGGCACGTCAGTGCTCAGACGGCCAAGGACCCGAGAGGCCTCCAGGAGGAGTTGATCTCCTTTGTATTGATAACGGCAATAGCTTAGAAAAACCACCACCGCAACTGTGATGGCTGCAGCGTTTATGGGGTAAATATTTCTGAGGTCTCCGGGCTTTAACTGACTAATGGTTTCCACGCCCCAGAGAGTTAGGGCCAGTAAAGTGACAGTGCCGAGCAAGCCGATGAGCACTGCCAGGTAGCTCAACGACCGTAAAGTGCGGACGGGACTCTCCACCTCTGCTGCAAAATAGTCCATTGCTGGGCCGATGGCAGCGGATCGGGCCACTCCTCTCGTGCCAGACAATACAGAGAATAAAACATGCCTGGTGGGGTTGGGATAGTCACGGACTCCATCTTGATCAAGGTCAAGAATGGTTTGTTCTAAATTCTTCCAGTAATTAAGCTGCCGTAATATTAATATGATACGTTTAAGATTTATAATAAATGGGCAACCAACTAACAGAAATAATAAAATGACGAAACCTATTTGCCAGGGATTGCGTTGACACCATGAGAATATAATTTCCATAAAAAGATTGTGACCTCCTACAAAGTCAAGGGTGGCTATCAGGCCTGGATATGTTCCAGTGGCACCGGTTGACCGACAGCCAGGAACAGGGGCGAGCGCCCGGGCCAGACCTTTAGGAAGGCGCTGCGAATGTAATGGCCGCCATATTTGATATGGTCGCCTATCATGAGCGATGTGACCAGGGCCTCGGCTTGGACCTGTTGGTCCCCTATCAACTTGGCACTAAAACGCAAGAGGTCGCCGTGTTCTATCGCCTTGGCCATCTCCCTCAGCAGCTCGCCATCCAGCCGCCAGGCATGAAGCGCCTCGAAAAAGAACTTAGCCACGCTACGTTCAATAACCATAGATAGCCGGGGCAGGATGTCTATCTCCTGCCAGCGATTTTCCAGAGCTGCGAGCAGCTTGTCACGGAGTGCTGAAGACCAAGAGTTAATCAAATCGGTGGGGATGTCTGGATGGCGGGGCCCACCGCCTTTGGCCTGCTCTTCAATGACTTCAATGATCTCCAGCATTCTTTTTAGGTTTGTCCGAAGATAGTCAAGGTTTTCTTTGTCCGGCCCAGAAACTACCGGGGGAGCTTTCCTGAAAAAAACGAGGAGCTTGCGCCACAGGCGGGTAAAGAAGCCAAGGGGCGGGGTGGACTGCGTCGTTTGTAGGGGCGCTTCGACCGAAAGCCGGTGCAGTTGTCTCCGCAAGAGATCCTTACCAGCCCCCAAAATCTGGACGGTAGGCCAGGACTTAAACCCACCTCGCCCTATGATGACCTCAAGGACTTGGTCTGCACCTAGACCTCCTGATAGAAATTGCTTTATTTTCTCCGATAGAATCCTTTCCAAAGCTGTTATCAGACCCGGCTCGAGTGTTCCATGGTAGGCCCGGTGCAGCACCGTCTTTGCCAAAACAGTAGCGATTTCTTTTACCAATTTAGCTATGGGGATCCGGGGAAACCCAACCAGTCGGACATGATCGGGGGCTGCAGGAGCTGCGAAAAACACTCTTGCGATGTCACCTTGCGCCCCGCCCTCTTCTCTTTGTGCAAGGAGCAGGGCATTGAGAAGATTGCAAAGGTGCTCGAAGAACTCATCATCCCCGATTAAAAATCCGCCCATAATGTGGTTGCTCAGAAACCATGGGGCTTCCCGGGTCCCGCCGATGGCAGCCGAATCGATGGGTTGCGGGACCTGGAGATCGTCGGGCGTAGCCGCAGGCGCTTGGTGGAGGATGATGCGGTGCCGCTCTATGTTGACCCAATTGCTGAGACCGTCCAACTTCTTTTCCATCAGCGACCACGACGGGGCATTATTTGTCAAGACCGAAGAGATAAGCACTATATTTATCCGTCGCACATGCAATTGTTGTTCGGTGCTCACACCTGAATTCTCAAGCACTGTGTTGAAATTTTTCTGGCGATACTCGTGGACAATCTCCAGAACTTTTTCCCAATCGCCAGCCATCCGAATAAAATTCCTCGCCAAGTCATCCAGACCTTTGTGCCACAGCGCAATCTCTTCCTGTGCCTCTTCGTCCAGGACCCAAAGGATGCTGGGCAGCAGCCTGAGGGTCATAAAATGACAATCCTTTTGGCATACTCCTCCGCCAGCCTGTAATAGGAGAAAAGCTTTTGATAGAGGTCGCGGGTGATTTGGCCCTCCTGATGGGCGGTCTCCAGAGCCTCCTGCCTTTTCTGTACCCCCTCCAGCAGCTTCAGACGGAATCCCGCACTGTCTCTCCTTTCCTCACTTTTGACAAAGCGTTCGTATTTCCAGGTGAAACCGAGCTGGCGAAAACGGGTGAAGGCTTTGTGGAGGCGCGCTTCGATATTCGGGTCATCTACCTCTCCCCCGTTTGGGAATACGGCAGGCTCAAAAACCAAGGAGGTGCCCTTGAAATCAAGATGCCAGAGGGCCAAGGCAATCCCAAACCATCGCTCTGCCTCGGTCTTTTCCATGGGTTTGATTTCGTGAGTGACGCTGTCAGGGAACTGCTTCGACAGGATAAAAGCCGTCTGCCAGAGTGCTGGATTAGTCGATTTGATCTCCTCAAAAGAGTGGTCCCAGGTGCGAATTTCGTCGAAGAGCCTCAACGGCCAGCCCAGGGTGAGATGCAGCACGTCATCCCGCAAGCTCTCCCCGGTACCCAGCACCTCATAAGCCTTTTCACCGCCAAATTGCTGGTTTTCCAAGGTGGCCCAGTCGTCCAGTTCGCGTCTTTCTTCCGGACCGAGACCGGTCAGAACTATCTTCAATGGAGTCGATTTATCCTCCGACTTCATAATTTTGAGAAATTCCGGGCCGTCTGTGATGATCCTGGCCAGGGGTTCGCAACTCGCGATACGCCTCTTCAAGCGCTCCAAGTTATCAGCCGGGCGCTTGATGCGCGGAGCAATGGCCTTCTCGATAGCGGGCTCCACCCAATACGGGAAGTTTTTTTCCAGATTCGGGATGGTCATCTGCGGCAGGGTAGCCGTGCTCAGTTCTCGGGCCAGGGTGCGAGCCAGGTGGTCTGCCACCCCCCGTGCCACCTCGTCGGGATTATCCTGAAGGGCTCGATCAATGTCCTCCTGGTTGAGAATCCAGTTGTCCGTAGCGGCGAGGACATCCTGGCGGGGCATGTGTTGCAAATTCTCCACCGCCCGTCGAACCTGTTCTTGGAGGCGTTCCACCCCGGCGGCAGAGTCCCCGCAGCGGGCCGCTAAGCGGTCGGCTCTCCCCCCGACGCTCTGCTGCACTGTCTGGACCGTGGCCTGGTAAACTTTCTTACGGGCCCATTCCAGGGCCGGACCGGTGTTCAGGTGCCCCCAGAACCCCTTGCTCTTTTTAACCACCGCATCGATGGCCTCAAGTTGCAGATCAATTCGTTCCCCGATTTTCCGGAGTTGGGCAGCGGCTTCCTCTAAAACCCGGCGGGCGCCTCCAAGGCGGAATTTCCTGTCCTCAAAGAGCGTCTGCACCGTTGAAATAAGCCAATCATCTTCCTCCGCTGAGGAGGCAGTGACACTGACCGCCGACCTTACGCGACCCATAAGTTTGGGTAGATCGATATCCAGATCGTGTAGGGCCTGGTTGAGCTCAGTGCCTTTTTTTGCAGCTTGAATAGCATTGAGATGGCTTGTCAAAGGGGCTATTTCGTCAACCGTGATAATGTTTTCCGGGCCAGCAGTCAAAAAATCCAGGGCTTTCCGATACCCTTGCATTTCCGAGGAGAGAAGCTCCCGAAATTTCTGAGTCAAATTGACCTTTGGCTCCTTTCCCCATTCAAATTCTGTAATCAGCGCTCCGATTCTTTCCGCCAGTTCGGTGCACCAGCGATTGATAAGGTATTGGTGAGGCACGTCCAGCCATTCAACCCCGAAGGCGCCATAGATGGCTTTGAGACCGTCGCCAAACCGGCGCTGGTCAGGATTAAAGGCATCCTTGCGATTGTCAAGGATGGTGGCCGCCACCGCTCCTGTCTCCGAGGCTACCTGACCAAAGATGAAATGTGCGACTCTCGTCAGAATTTCCCTCTGGTCATTGAAGAAAAACCCCCCCATCTGTGCAGTCGTGAACAAATATACCTGGTTGAACAACGGCTGGTCCGGTTTGAACGAGTGCATGGGGGCAGGGTAATCGAGTTGAAAGTCTTGGGGCCAGCCATCAAAAAGATAGTCGATTTCCCGAACGGCGGCGTAAGCATTCAGGCGGCGGTCCCTGGCGGCATTGAGGGTGCCGTCATGGGTGGCCACTTCGATGACCGACTGTAGTCCTAAAATGGCGGTAATATTTATCCCCCCGCTCTCGTACCCCACATCTTGCAGTAACTTACGGATCAGGAAGGCCGTATCAATCAGCATGCCGGAACAGGTACCACCCGCCAGAGATCCCACGATATAAACTTGAGGCTGTTGTATCTTGACCCTGTCCAGGCCTTCCGCAATTAATCTCTGTTGTAACGTTTCAGCTAAGGGAACACGGAAGTCATCTTTGAGTACGCCATACAACTTAGCAAATTCCCTAAAAAAGACTAATCGGCCCACGGGCCTTTTGGCGCCCGCTCCCATGGCAATGAATCCCGGCGTCAGGCCCGGGTAATCCCACCATTTATTAATCTCAGGGAAAAGCTCGATATTTTGAATAGTCTGGTTAGCGTCGAAGGGGCCAAGCTGGGTGAAATAGCGGCAGCGTGAAACGGGGATTTCGAAAGCCTCTGCCGGTGCGCTATCGATCGCACGGATCCGCATGGTTTCCGGGACCTCACCCCATCTGGAATTTTCAAACCGGTTGGCCACCAGAAACGTGACTTTTTGCCCAATGCCGCCCAGGCCGATAATAAAAGTAGGGGTGGTCAAGCTGGCCATTTAAGGATTCCTCCATGTTCAAAATTCCCAAACTGGTTATCGTCTTTTCGGTCTATAGGTGTATTCCGCCGTGCCCCCCGAGAACCGGCAGTTCCATGTTGTGGGGCCTTTCAAAAGATACCCCTTCCCAGTCCGGGGCGGCACTTTCAGGATAAACTGAGGCTGACACTGGGGATGGGGGGTGAAGATGACGCCTTTGCGCCAGCACCCGGACCTGGCCTTGAACACGCCAGGATCGCCCAACGGCTCAGGGAGACCGCTTGCCTCTGCGCAGCCCAGAGCGTTAATCTTGATGGATTCGGTGAGCTGTCTTCCCTCCATTTCGCCAGTCACGATGATCTGGCCATCAGGTGACCGACGCGGCAAAACAAAGGTGAGGCCCACGAGTATGATTATTGCCAACCCCCCGGCAACTAAATGCCACAGAGGTCTAACCCAGAGGTCACCCTCCCAGGCCATTTCTTGCCGTCCCTTAAGCAAAACTCTACCTTTAATGGGGCCAGTGGTATTAAGAAGCGGACCGGCTGCAGGCATCATCTCCTTGCAGGTACCACTACTGAGCACCAACGGGTGCGTTGCAACAGCTTGGCCAGCTTTAAAGAGAGTGAAGTTTCCTATCAACTGGACATCCGTCCGGTTGCATACCGTCCAGGTCAAGCGACGCGCAAAGTGTGCTAGCACGTTAGCTGTCCAAAAGCCGGGGGGAGTCACGGCCACGGCCGGGTCGAGAGCCTCTATCTGGCCACTTGTAAGCAATGCCGGTGACAACGGTGCCTTGGCCACTAATCGGTATTTAAACATACCAGGGTGCGGGAGCAGAACATAACCGCCGAAGACCCCATCTCTTGCCGGTCCGTCATCGTGCTGGCCATCATCATAGAGACGGACAGTAGCCCCTTGCTCCCCCTCACGCTCGAGGCTTATGGACACGGCGGTTTGGGCCAGGAAGCGGGGCTGCCCTAAATCCCCCGGCCGCGCTGGCATGATTCGGGCCTGAAGCTGGAAAGGCAGTCGAGCTGGCACCTTCTTCCCCACCAGGGCCTGGAGGACCATGTCCCCTTCGGCATCCAGGAAGACCGAGCCGCCCACGGCCGGGATGGTAAGATCGAGACTTGCCGCCGATACCTTGTCGAACATCAACACCTGATAGTGGGGCTGAATTAGTACCTGGGCGGGCGGCAACGGCGTCAGCAGACGGTCGGCGGTGCGACCCCTGGGCAGGTAGCAGGCCACAACCCGGCCAGCCCAGTTCGGGATAGCCAGCTTCACGCCCCCGCCTCCCACTGTTTGTTCCGTGAGGGACCAACGCCTTCCCAATACCCGGGAGAGGCCGAAAAAGCCACGCAGCAGGTCCACATCCTGGTTGATGACGCACATGTCCCCACCGGTCAGGTCAGCAATTTTCCGGAGCAAGACTATGTCGGCCCCTTGTGAGAAGCCCACCGTATGCACCACCACCCCCAATTGGGCCAGTTCCTTGATTTTTTCCTCAATTAGGACGGTGCGGTCCCGTCCTCCCTGCACATCATCTCTGCCGTCTGTCAAAAGAATGACCGAGGGTGCAAAGGACTTGCGGACTTCCAACGGGAGAGAGCTGATTAAGTTGAGAGCGTGTTGGCAGGCAGCCAGAATATCGGTGTGTTTATCTTGGGAGGTGACTTTTTGGGTGGCCTTGAGGAGGGCTACCCGGGTTTGGGCGTCCAGGATGACGGCGCCATTGGTGATTTCTCTGACTCCATCCCCGAATTCCGCCAGGGCCACCTGGTCGCCCTGGCGCAGGAGGCTCACCAAAAGGTTGGTGGCATCCCGTCGCAGGAAACGGGGGTCGGATTGCTGCATGCTGCCTGAACCATCCAGGAGAATAACAAGGTAATTATGTAATTGGGAATTTCCCGAAACGCTATTGCTAATCCCTAACAAAAAAATTACCAGGAACACCCAACCCCTTAGGTAGAAAAACACAAATCTCTCCTCCTGAGGTTCATCCAAACCGCTTTGTAGCCAAATTGTCTTATGGGAAGGCATCATAGCACAAATTTTGCATAAAAAGTAATTTACCGCTGAATCTTTGGCATATCTATCCATCGGACCCCAGATAATTCATTGCTATGGAAGCGCCCGATAGTGGTAAACCAGAGGAAAGGCCGAGGCCACATGAACATACCACCTCCGGGCATAGAAATGGGCCAGCTGGCAAAAAATTGGGGTGGAAAGAGAATATGGATAGGTAGCGCATCACTTGTCACTATACGCCCTTCCGCTAATTTTTCCATATCGTTCGTATATCTGAACCCTTACAAATAGGGCTTGAATTGGGAATCTTCTCGAAAAATCGGAAATTTTCCGGGGAGATCATATCGACCCGGGAGCAGCAGGCATTAAGAAATCGGCACGGGTGCCGCCGTCCTTGTCCTGGCCGAACTTGCCCGCCGAGTACCCCCAAACCTCCCCCGGGGAACGATAAAGCTGCGGCGCTGAGGCCCACTACAGCCCCGCCACGGCCACGGAAGGGGGAATCTCAAGAAAGAAGCATAGGTAACCTTGCTACGCGGCCAGGGGTCCGCCGGAACCATCCCCAGCCGCCCCGACGCCGCCCTCTACACAGGCCGGACGTCACCGACGCTCATACATCACAATGATGCGCGGGCTCAAGGATGGTAAGGGGGCGGATTTGGTATTCGTTGGTCGGCTGGATTTCACAAGGAGCGCATAAGGCCACCGCGGTGGCCAAATTTACCGCCACCTGCGAGCCTCTTATCAAACCGTTTGCATGGGATTTACCCATGTTCCACTTCCCATCGCAATAATCCTTGAAGTTTTTATACCCCTCCCGGTAGAGTTTGCGGTCCCGGATCGTAAGCAGGGCCTTACCGGCAGCCACGAACGACTCCATCTCCCGTCCGATGATGCCTTCAAGGGTTTGCCCACCTTGCCGCGATGACCACCATCGTCTACATCCCAGAAGAATTTTTCGTATGAAAATTTTTGGCCCGGTCGCATCCGGGGGGGTGTTTTCTGCCGGAGTGGTCCCTGGGGGGGGAAACCGATTGAATGATTTTTTGGAAAAAATTGTCGTCCATGGCATTTAGCATGAGGGGGGTGCCGGAGTCCCTTTCCCTTTCCGGTTTCCCGGCTGTGGGGCAGCAG
>JAHIKF010000123.1 GCA_018897875.1 Pseudomonadota bacterium
CGCCCAGCCCTAAGGCCGGGCGCTTCTGTTTCACCCCCTTGCAGGTCGGTTTGTGATTAAAGTTTCAATCCTCGCCCAGCCCTAAGGCCGGGCGCTTCTCCACCACCGGCGACTTTTCTGTCCTACATGAACTTGTTTCAATCCTCGCCCAGCCCTAAGGCCGGGCGCTTCGAGACCGGATAGCCAGCCCCAGGCCGTTAGTTCCGTTTCAATCCTCGCCCAGCCCTAAGGCCGGGCGCTTCAGGGGCTGCTAGTGGCATGGGTTAATGTACCAACGTTTCAATCCTCGCCCAGCCCTAAGGCCGGGCGCTTCGACGGGAAAGTAGGGTATATATCGGCCATAGCACTGTTTCAATCCTCGCCCAGCCCTAAGGCCGGGCGCTTCTTCCCAGCGTCCCACTTACAGCAGTATTACCAGCAGTTTCAATCCTCGCCCAGCCCTAAGGCCGGGCGCTTCAGGCACTGGCCCGAGGTTAAGCATGACCCGGTTATGGTTTCAATCCTCGCCCAGCCCTAAGGCCGGGCGCTTCTATCGCAGTAGGTGGACCCCAACCCCGGATATGCGTTTCAATCCTCGCCCAGCCCTAAGGCCGGGCGCTTCAGCAAGTTTCATCCCTTCAATCAGACCTACCAAGGTTTCAATCCTCGCCCAGCCCTAAGGCCGGGCGCTTCGATCAGGGACACGACGTTGGGGACTTCAACCTCCGGGTTTCAATCCTCGCCCAGCCCTAAGGCCGGGCGCTTCTATAGGGTACAAGTTCCCCGATCATCTCCATGACGTTTCAATCCTCGCCCAGCCCTAAGGCCGGGCGCTTCTCAATCATTGACCAGGGATCGTCATAAGATATAAGGTTTCAATCCTCGCCCAGCCCTAAGGCCGGGCGCTTCCCCGGCCTTCTCAGGCCGGTTTTTACCGGGTTAATCCCGCCTTCGAGGGCGAACCAGCTTAAAATTAGGCTGCCAACCACCGAGGTGATGGCCGACTTTGGCTGATCCGGCTGAGTTCCCTCAGGTTTTTCCCAGCGCGGAACCCCCCGGTTTTCACCCCCGCTAGGGGTTCGCTCTCAGACCATGAGGGGTTTGCTAAAGTCCACTTTCTTATCCCAGCCGAACACCCGGACATTTTTTCCCAGGGGCTCCGTCAATCGGTAAATCCTCAGACTGTCTTCCTCCTTATGAATGATTTTCACCAAGGTTCGGATCAGGCGCTCAAACTGCATTTCATCAACTTCACATTCGAAGACGCTCTTTTGCACCCGTTGGCCAAAGTTTTTGCACTGCTGCGCCATCCGACGGAGGCGGCGGCGGCCCGCGGCGTCTTCGGTGGAAACATCGTAAGTCACCAGGACGGTCATCATTACCTGCTCCTTACTTGTGGAGATAAGGAGGATAGGCCGCCAGTTCGCCCCGCAAGTGGCGGGCCAGCAGCCGGGCCTGGATGTGGGGCGCCAGGCCCAGGGGCATTTTTTGCTGCACCCCGGGATGAAAAATCTCTTCTTGTTTCCGCTCCTGGTAGGCCACCACCACCTTTTTGCGGCCGGCGTCATTCAGCAGGACCGCTCCGCCGGTGCGCCGGTCAAAGTCCTGCGGGCTTAACTGGCGGCGGTTGATGAGGGTAAGAGTCAGCCGGTCCGCCAGGATGGGTCTGAATTCCTCCATGAGGTCCAAACCCAGGGAGGGCCGCCCGGGCCGCAGGCCGTGGAGCAAACCCATCTGGGGGTCCAGGCCGACCCCCTGGGCGCCCGCCACACAATCACTCAACAACAGGGCGTAGAGAAAAGAGAGCAGGGCATTGGTGGGGTCCAGGGGTGGTCGGCGGGTGCGGCCGGTAATGGCGAAGGTCTCCCGGTCGGCCCGGATCATGCTGCTAAACCCGGCGAAATAATGGCGGGCGGCGGCGCCCTCCAGGCCCCGGAGGGTGTCCGGGTCTGCGACCGCCGGTAATTGGAGCAAAATCTCGGCCAGGATTTGGGCGGTATGACTTAAGAGTTCGTGGTCCCGAGAGTCGTCCGTCTCCCGGGCACTGCGCAGGATAACATGCCGCTGGTTCTTAAGCTTGCCGGCCACCAGGTTCCGGGCCACCTCCAGGCTCAGGAGGGGAGAGTCCATAGCCTGGTGCTGGGCGCGGCGCAGCAGGACATTGCCGGAAACCGGACCTTCCAGGCGTCCGAGAAACCGCCCGGAGCGGCTGAGCCAGGTGACGGACCGGCCGTCCTGGGCGCAGCGGCCCAAAAGGGCAGGAGAGACCATTACCTCCCCGAACAGCACCAAGCTGCCCAGGTGATGCAGAGGCACCTGCAACCGCACCTCTTTGTCGATTTCCACTTTGAGGGTCTCATGGTCCAGGCGCAGATAGGCCCCGGAGGTTTGAACATAAAGGGTGTTCAACAGGGTCTTCATCCGTCTTCCTCCACCCGGTACAAGTCGGACCCCAGCCGGGCCATCCGCCTGGCATCAGCCACCACCGTGGGCAGGCAGGAGGATTTTAAGGAACATTGGCGGCAGCGTTTGTCATTGGGGGCCGGGGGGAGAATGTCGCGGCGCAAAGCCTCCCGCAATGCGGCCACCACCTCTCGGAGGCGGCGGCGCAAGGCCTCATCACATTCAACTTCCCGGCGGCGTCGGGAGGTGGCATGATAAATGGCCCCCCGGGGCACCAGTTGCCCGGTCATCTCCTCCAGGCAGACTGCCTGGGCGCACACCTGTAAATCGTCATGGGTCCGGGGCCGCCGAGGGCCATGTTTATAATCCACCGGGTAGGGAGTAAGCCCATGGAATTCCACCACGTCGGCTTTGCCCACCAGGCCCCAGCGCCGGGACCACAAGGGGAGGCTCCGCTCTATGCGGAGGTTTCCGTCGACTTCCTCTCCGGGCTGGTCCACCTCTTCATGAACGAAACGTCCCCGCAGCGTATACAGGTTTTCCTCCCAGACTTGCTCCAGGTGGATTAGGGCCGCCTGCCGGGGACAGTAACTGTAGTGCTGGACGGCGGAGATGGGGATCAGGTCGCTCTCATCGAACTCCGCGGCCGGTTTATCCAGTTCCTCCATCATGGCGTGCGCCTCCCTCGTTCAGGTCCCGATTCAGCCCTCCAGGATGTTGATACTGACGCCGTCGGGCAGGTCCTTTTGCTCCGGTACGGAAACCTCATAATCTCCGAACCGGCGGGATGGGACCTGGGGGTCCCGGCGGTCCACCCGGATCAGATCGAAGAGTTTGTGGGCCGGGAACTTGCCCAACTTGCTGTCATGGGTGAAGACGTACAGCCCCCGGCAGGCCATGCGGCCCCGGGAGGCGGAGTGGTCCAGATCCCACATGCGAATTAAGGCTTCCCAGAAGAGGTGAAGGTCTTCCTGAGAGAAGCCGGTCTGCTCGGCGAAATGGGGATTGACAAAACCGTAACCCACATAGAGGCCGTAGGGCACTATGGCTTTGCGGCCCATTTCGGTAGTTTTGCCGCCTTCCATTCCCCTTTCAGTTTCTACTATTTCCACATCCTGCTCTCGGGTAATGGCCACCCGAGTGATGCTCAGGTCCAGGGGAATGATGGGGTCCACGGAGCGGGCGAAGGTGAGCTGCACCGGTCCCCGCACCTGACCGCAGTTGGGGTCGATGGTCAACACCGCGCCAAAGGTGCGGATGTCATAGAAATTGCCGCACATCCAGGCTCTGGTCTTTTCAACGTCTTCCCGCTTCTGCTTGGTGCCGGTGGATTTGATCCCCAAGTCTTCATAGGCGCGGCGGTTTAGGGTGCTCAGAGCGATGCCTTTGTTTTGCACGTAGATTTTGAAGTTGGCTTCGGCGCCGTGGGTGGCGTCCACATAGTCTCGCACCTTGCGTTTCAGACAGACGTCGGTGACCAAACCCTGCATGGTTTCAGGGTCTACCCGGGGGAGGTTGCCGGCGTCCGGGTCGCCGTTAGGGTTGCCATCGGTAACTTCAAAAATCAGGACAAAGTCGTGCCGCCGGGTTGGGTCTTGGTAACTGGGGGATTCCATATTTTTGCCTCCTTCTTATTCTTCTTCGTCAGTAGGGGTTTCTTCGACAACCGCTTCTTCGCCGGGGACCTGCTCTTCTTTCCTGGCCTTGGCTTGAGCCCGGTCCCAGGCACGCTGGTGATAGTAGCCCAGGCTGAACCAGCCTTGATCAGGGAGGGACAGGACAGCGGGAAAGGCGGTGAGTTCACCCATGATTGCCCCCAGGCGGTCCTGGAGGGCGGTGTACGCCCCGAGACGCTCCTTGCGTAGCTTCCCCAGGTGGGCCTGGGCCCCTTTGATGAGGCGGGGGAAGACCGTAGCCGGGGCGGTAGAAGCGGTACCGTAGAAGCGGTCAATGAGAGTAGCTTTGACGCTTTTCAAGGCAACCTGTTGAGTACGCTCCAGGACAGCCAGGAGCCGACCGCAGAGATAGGCCGGGCGGGTATTGGTTTCATCCAGTCGAACCATAGTATCCTCCTTCCATAAAGTTTCTTGGGAGAGCAGGGCCATCTTGATCAGAGCGGCTCGGGGCCGGGTAATCTGGCGCTCCGCCCGGTTGCGTTTCACGGCCTGGAACAGGAGCCAGGCAGGGATAGGGCTTCCTGTCAGAGCAGCTTTGAGCAGGATACGGGGCACATTGGCGGGCAGGTCCCGCGCCAATTCCCGGACCAGGCTGCCGGCCAGGGGCCTTAAACCGAGAGGCCGCCCCACTCCCCCGTATGGGTCCACCAGTTCTTGCAAAGCAAACCAGCGGGATAGATGGGCTTTGACCTTATCCACTGTGGTTTCTAACCAGTCCCGCACTACTACCCTACCCCCGCTGGCCGTGAGGGCGGTGGCATAGAAGGCCTGGGTGTCCGGGGGGGTGAAGGGGCGGCCCTTTCGGGCGGATTGAATCAAGGCCTTCACATCTTCCGGTTGGGGTTGGGAGAAAAGGGAGGCGATATTGAAAACCGTGGGTTCTCGGGTCCAGAAAAGGTAGACCAGGGAGCCGACCAAGAGGTGGGTTCCTTCGCTTTCCCTAAGTACATGATAGGCTTTGGCGTAGCTTTCGGCGCAGTCCCAACAGGTCGGCGAAAGAAGAGAATTTTTTAGGTCATAAGAATAGAAGGCCTCTTTATTGGCCGACACAATAGCCATGCCGGAAGTTTGTCCTCCCGGAATGCCTTTAATCTGGATAGGATGAGCTTTTCCGGGGTGGCAATCCGTGCCGCAAACAATGCATTGGCCAGAACTTGCCCCTGATTCAAAAGCAGTTTTCTGGGTGTGGAGCCAATATTCCTGGACCTTTTTTTCGTCGATGAGCAAAGCTCCCTCGACTTCAAAGGTGAATAGATCCTCAGATGCAAAGTCATCGGGTAAGACCAGGGTCTTAGGAGTTTCAGAGGTTAGAAAGTTCAAAACTGCCTTTACGCTGGGGCTGTCGGTTTCTTGGGCGCATTTTTCGACCTCAGCGATGAAGAGTTTATGCCGCTTAAGCACTTTCTCGCCATCTTTCTTGGGGTCCCGCGGCCGCCCCAGAACATACTCACAATTGCCCACCAACAGCTTGGCTTCTGGACCTGAAGTGACCAGGACATGCGGAGCAGGATAGAACTTCCCCCGGTCTTTTTTCCTGCCACTGGAAGTGGCTACGATACCCTCAGATTTACCCTCGGAATCCAGTTTTATCAGGTGACGAATGGCAGTGGGTACGTAACTGGATGGCGACTGCACCCAAAGGTTTTGATCGTGGCTCTGGGAGGCGTTATTAAAAAACTCTACCCATTTCTGCAGAAGCATTTCTCACCTCCTTTCATAAAGCTTCAAAGGGACTTGGATCACTCCCTTGTCCAGGCGCGCTGCGAAAAAGCGGGGCTTCCCCCGGATGCCCCGCCCGGAGTCATCCAGGGTATAGTCCAGGTCGAAGAGCATCAGGCCTAAGTCCGAGGTTTCCGGGAGGGGCCGGTCCCCCGCCTGGGGGTCGCCGAAGCCGGCGGCGAATTCCCGGCATCCCAGGTAAGGGGTGTGATGATACTGGCCCCGCGTCACCCGCCGGCGGAATTGGTCCCGGTACTTGGCCGGATCGGCGTCGGCATGGGGCTTGAGGGTGATGTCGGCCTTGATGACGTAGGCCACATCTCGCAAGGCCAGGGTATGGCGTTGGGCCCGGTTCTTTTCATCATCGGCGTAATATCCGCCCCCCTCTTTTTGCCAACCCTTGGCGGTAATGTGAGAAGCGATATTATTGACTTCGTTGCGCAGGATGGAGAAAAACCGGATGGGTTTTAGCACCCAGATTTCCCGCACCTGCCAGCAAATCTCCGGCTTCCAGAAGATGGCCTCCAGGACGCCCCGGGCCGCGGACGGGGTCATGACCGGGTAGGAGACCCGCTCTACCTTCATTTCCGGCCGGGTGAAGCAGGCCCAGTCACTCCAGACCTTTACCTCCAAATAGCCGTTATTCATGCAAACACCTCCTTTCCATTAAATTACTAGGGGTTCCGGATCGAGGGCGGCATCCTGAAGCCCTCGTACCAGATGATAATTCCCCCGCCACTCCCACAACCCCAAGGCCAACTCCCGGACGAGACCTGCCTGTTGGTAGCGGGCCAGTGGGCGGCGGCGGACATTGACCAGGTAGGGCTGGAGCCGCCTGAGGAGCCGACGGGCCTCGCCCCCCAGGTGCGCCCCAGGGGCCTGCAGGCGCTGCAGCAGCTCGTCCACCGGGGAATCCTTCTTGGGATAGCGCACCACCATGGGCACGCTATCGTCTTCAATAAGTTTGAACCGGGTGGCAACCTCAGGGAAGTCCAGGCGCTGGCGCAGTTCATTGATGCGGTGCTTGTCAGTGTTTACCGCTTGGTAGAGCTGTCGGAAGTAATTTTCATAAATTCCGGGGGAGTGGAGATCGACACTTGGCCGATTCAGCATGGCCCGGGCAATATCATGGCCGGCGCGGTAATCCCCCGGGGGGACTTGCCCCTCGGCCGGCTGGAAGATAATCACGTGCCCCTGGGAAAGCCGTCCTTCCCGGTTGCACCGGCCGGCGGCCTGGACAATGCGGTCCAGGGGCCCCATGGCCCTGAGGACCACCGGGAAGTCCAGGTCCACCCCGGCCTCCACCACCTGGGTGGCCACCACCCGGCAAGGTTGGCCGCTATCCAGGCGAGCCTTGATTTCCTCCAGCACCTTGCGGCGATGGGCCATGCACAGCAGGGTTGAAAGGTGGAGCACCTCAGGATCATCCAGGGCGTCAAGGATCGCCAGGGCATCCTTTTTGGTGTTCACCACTGTTAAACACTGCGGCTCGGCGACTATCTCCCGGGCCACCCGCTCCCAGGGCCAAGTTTCCCCGGGGCAGTCATACGACACTCGCTTGAGGGTTTGAAAATATCGGGCCGGGTCCGGCACGATCTCTCTGATTTCCCCGCGCAACCCTTTCAGGTAGGGCGATCCGGAGTCAACCAGGGAAGGTTGGGTGGCGGTGGATAAAACAACGGTCACCCCATAATGGTCTACCAACTGTTGCAATACCTCCAGTATCGGCGCCAACAGGCCCGTGGGCAAGGTCTGGACTTCATCCAGGATGATAATGCTTTGGGCCAGGTTATGGAGCTTGCGGCAAGCCGCCGGGCGGTTAGAAAAAAGACTTTCGAAGAGTTGGACCGTGGTAGTAACTACTATGGGCGCATCCCAGTTTTCCGCCGCCAGCCGAGTCCATTGCTGTTGGACGAAGTGATCTTCATCTTCACGAGGGTTTATGGCACTGTGATGCTCCAGGATGTTCTCATCGCCAAATATCGACCGGTAAACCTGGGCCGTCTGATCGATGATGCTGGTATAAGGGATGGCGACGATAATTCGATGCTTTTGATACTTCAAGGCGTGTCGCAGAGCAAAGGCCATGCCGGAGAGAGTCTTGCCACCCCCGGTGGGGACGGTAAGACGAAAGATCCCTGGAAGACATTCCGCCGCCGCAAGGCAGGCATGGTAGATTTTATGGCGGGCCAGATTCACCGAGCTTTGGTCATGTCCTGATAGTTTATCCTGACCCTTCCAGAAGCTTTCGGCCAAGGCCTCTAAGTCAACGGGACGATAGCGCAAACGAGACCTTCCGGTATCGAAGTGAGCCTCGGTATCCAAATAATCTGCATCAACCAGAGCCGAGAAGAGAAATCGCAAAAAGAGTTCTGCTTGTGTGGGGGGGAAGGTAGGCAAGGGGGGGCGCTCAGGCAAAGCCAGAAAATTTTTTGCGTGTCTCAGAACATCCTCTACCGCCGGATTATTGGACTTTTCCTGGAGGCGTTGTTTTAGTTTGGTAGGGCTGGGGAGCCCTCCATGGTGCCCTGCCAGCAAGAAGGCCAGACCTTCCCAGTATCGCTGCCAGGCCAACACTGCGCCGGCGCTGCTATGGTCCGGCCCCCGTATCTTCTTCTCGGGGTGGTTCTGACAATCCTCTAAATAAACTTGAAAATCCGGTTGGCTCTTACCCAAGTCGTGTAATAGCCCAGCCATATACCCCCAAGATTCGGCCTGAAACTTTTTAGCCAAATCAGCCGCGAGGCTGGCCACTGCCTGCAAATGTTCTTGGAGAGGGTGCCTTCTGCCTTCGGTATTCTCTGAATGTGCATACATATAATATTAGTTCCCGTCTTCATGGTAGACAAAGGATGCGGATTCCCCGGTCTATAGATGGGGGTCCGGTTCATTCCAAACCTCCGGCTTACTTCGTGCGGTAAACGTTCAACCCCACCTTCTCCTGCCGGTCAGGAACGAAGACGTTCCCTTCGGTGGAAGCGATGATGATGCTCTTCTTCGACGACGACAAGCCGAAGTCTTTGGTCAGATCCACCTTGATGATGAGGATGTTCCCCTCCACGGCCATCTCGACGTTTTTCATGCCATGTCCCCCTTTCTCCGGCTATGCCCTTCCACAAAAGTTTCCGGTCAGCAACCTGAAATCTTGTATTTATACCTATATGCCCAAATGGGCATGATAGTCAACAAATCTCGGCATGGGGCGGCACACCAGCGCCAAGGCCGTTAGGTAGAGGGGAACGCTGAGTGTTCACCCTGGTCCATCTCAGGCGCCCCCAGAGAGGTTGTGGGGTGGCCCCGGCCTCCACATGGTGAGGGGTCACGTCCCCTGTGCATACTCATGGGCGGCAAGAGGTTTATAGGGTGATTTGAATGACCCTTTCTTGGGGAGTGTGGCCGGTTAATTTCATGGCCGGAAAATAATTTTATCTCGATAGGACACCGGCGGACCCGGAGGAAGAGAGGTTGTGCGGGATGGTAAGTAACCGTTTAACCGGATATATCAGGGAACAGGGGCAC
>JAHIKF010000124.1 GCA_018897875.1 Pseudomonadota bacterium
GGGGCTCTGCGCCGGGGCCGAAATCGGCAAGGAGTCCGCGGAGAAGATTCTGCCCCGGAACACCTGCGCCTTGATCAAATCCTTTGTGGGTTTTAAACTTTCCCGTCTCTGCCCCTACATCGAGTCCTGCGACCTGGTGGTGGGGGAGACCACCTGCGACGGCAAGAAGAAAGCCTACGAAATCTTCGAGGAGTATGCCCCGGTCTATGTCATGGAAATCCCCCAGATGAAGCAGGCCTGCGACCGGGATTTGTGGAAGGCGGAAGTCCGGCGCTTTAAAGAAAGAATCGAAGCGGTTGCCGGCAAAGAGATCACCGCGGCCAGACTAAAAGAGGCCATCAAGCTGGTGAACCGGCGGCGGCAGGTGCTGCAGCGTTTGAATCAACTGCGGGCCGCAGTTCCCACCCCCATCTCCGGGCGGGACGTGCTGCTCATTAACCAGATCAGCTTCTATGACGATCCGGTCCGGTTCACCGCCAAGATCGGCGAGCTGTGCGATGAACTGGAAAAGCGAATCAAGGCCGGAGAAGGCGTGGCACCACCCGAGACTCCGCGGCTCATGCTTTCAGGCTGCCCCATGGCGGTGCCCAACTGGAAGCTTCCCTTTATCGTGGAATCCTCCGGCGCGGTCATCGTGGGCGAAGAATCCTGCATCGGCACCAGGAACATTCGGGACCTGGTGGACGAATCCGGTGACACCCTGGAGGAGATGCTGGACGCCCTGGTGGACCGCTACATGCGCATTGACTGCGCCTGTTTTACGCCTAACCAGGAGCGGCTCCACAATGTTGTTTCCATGGCGAAGGAACTCGAAGTTAAAGGAGTAATCCATTTTGCCCTGAACTTCTGCCAGCCTTACGCCATCGAGGCCTTCAAGGTGGGCCGGGCCCTGGAAGCGGCAGGCATTCCCATGCTCAGCATCGAAACAGATTACAGCATGGAGGACGTGGAGCAGCTCAAAACCCGGGTGGAAGCCTTCCTGGAGATGGTGCGTTGAGGGGGTTAATGCCATGATCGGTGACAAGGCCCCGGTCATTCCCTTGCACCTTCACCCGGAATTCCAGGATTGGCGCCGGGTGAATAAACTGAAAACCGCGCTGATGTCGGAAAGCCTGGCCTATGTCCAGGTGGCCCTGGACAATGCGGCCGGACCTGGCGGAGCCTCGCCCCGGGCGGTAAAAATCCTGGAACGGGCCTGCGCGCTTTTGGACGAAGCCCGGGATCAGCTGGTGCACGAGTTGTTGTAATGGGCAAAGAAACCGTGACGGTGAACCATGCCCTGGTGGCGGGCATCGACATCGGCTCCCGCTCCATTGAGTTGGTGCTGCTCCAGGACGGCCAGATGGTGCACTGGGATCTCCTCCCCACCACCTTCGATCCCCTGGGCCAATGCCGGAGTCTGCTGGACCGAGTGCGGGCCGCCAGGATTGTGACCACCGGTTACGGCCGGAAGCTCCTGCTGGAACATCTGGATCATCCCGAGATCACCGCGATCACGGAGATCCAGGCCTACGCCCTGGGGGCCCGGCACCTGTTTCCCGGAGTGCGCACCATCCTGGACATCGGCGGCCAGGACACCAAGGCCATTGCCCTCGCCATGGACGGCAAGGTGGCCAAGTTCGAAATGAACGACCGCTGCGCCGCAGGCACCGGGAAGTTCCTGGAGTTCATGGCCGTGGCCCTGCAGATGCCCCTGGAGAAATTCGGCGACTTCGCGTTGCAAGCCGACCGGCGCATCCAGATCAGCAGCATGTGCACCGTGTTTGCAGAGAGTGAGGCCACCAGCCTCATGGCCCGGGGCGAGAGCCCGGCCAATATAGCCATGGGACTGCACCTGGCCATCGTTTCCCGCACGTTGGCCATGCTGCGCCGGGTAGGGGTGACGCCGCCGGTGCTCTTTGCCGGCGGCGTGGCCCATAACCCTTGCATCAAATCGCTTTTGGAAGAAAGCCTGGGAGAACCCGTCCTGGTTCCGGCCCAGCCCGACCTGGTGGGCGCCCTGGGAGCGGCCCTTTATGGACAGAAACTTGTTGCCAGTAAATGATAGTTGCTTTTTGAGGAAAATAGCCGATGTCCCGGTGAAACCTGGCCGCCGGCACTTTGCCTGACGAGGGTGGCGTATAAGATGGCCACAGGTTGGAGGTGAGATTACCCATGGGACAGCCGGTGTTGGCATGCTGCAATTTTCTCCCTGACGGGCAACTGCGCGACTTCGCTCTAGAGCACGGTTTTGGCGGGGTGGATTGGACCTTCAATCTAAAGAATTTCCCGGAAACTCCTGCCGCCGAAAGCGCTCTGGCCCTGGCGATTACCTGGTTACACCCCCTGAAGCTCCGGTATCATTGCGCCTTTGAGCGCAGGGATCTCGGTGCCGAAGACCCAGAAGAAACCGGGCGGACCATGCAGTTGTTTCAGAAGGTATGCCACCTGGTGGCCAAGCTGGGAGGACGCTCTATTACCATTCACGTTGGCGGCTTGGGCCGGGAATCGGCCTTCGACCTATGCTGGCAGAAGACCCTAGCCGGACTGACTAAGTTGGTCCACATGGCCAACAAGTTAGGCATCAAACTCTGTATTGAGAACCTGGCCTGGGGCTGGACCAGCAGGCCGGACCTGTTTGAAAAACTCATCCGTCTTTCCGGCGCGTGGGCTACCCTGGACGTGGGTCATGCCCGGGTGAGCCCCGCCGTCCGAAGTGGCCTTTTTCGGGTGAAGGATTTTGTGGCGCCCCACCCGGAGCGTTTTATCAACGCTCATATTTATCACGAAGAGACCGAGGATGGACATATGCCCCCCCAATCCTTGACCTACTTGCAAGACCGCCTTGATCTCATCGTGCGCCTGCCCAATTGCAACTGGTGGGTACTGGAACTACGGGAGGAGGGGGCACTTTTTACTACACTCCAGGTGGTGGAGGAATTCCTTTTAGCGCAGGGTAAATAAGCAGTGACGGAACCACAGGAAAAAATACTAAGAAGGAGCGATAATATGTCTTCCATAAGAGAATTCTTTGCCTCTCGCGTTGGAATTATCAGCGTGGGCGCCTTTATCGGGGTCTTTGCCGCCTTGCTGCAGAAGTGGGGCAACCCGGGAAACATGGGCATCTGCGTGGCCTGTTTTGACCGGGACATCGCCGGCGCCATCGGATGGCATCGGGCTGCGGTGGTGCAATACCTGCGGCCGGAAATCCTGGGGTTTGTACTGGGGGCGATGGTGGCCGCCTTTGCCTTCAAGGAATTCCGTCCCCGGGCCGGGTCCGCCCCCATTGTCAGATTTGTGCTGGGCATGCTGGCCATGATCGGCGCCCTGGTCTTTCTGGGCTGTCCCTGGCGGGCTTTGCTCCGCCTGGCTGGTGGCGACGGCAATGCCATTTTCGGACTCCTGGGACTGGTGGCCGGCATCTGGATAGGCACCCTGTTCTTCAAAAGGGGATATAACCTGGGACGGACGCAATCCACCTATGCTTCGGTGGGCTGGCTTTTTCCTCTCATTATTTTGGGCCTGTTGGCCCTGAGGCTGATTTTCCCCCAGATCCCTGACAAAGACCTCAGTGGCATTCTCTTTTACAGTGTAAAAGGTCCCGGCTCCCAACACGCCGCCCTGGCCGTCTCCCTGGCCGTGGGCCTGGCCGTCGGGCTCGTGGCTCAGCGCAGTCGCTTCTGCACTATGGGGGCCTTGCGCGACCTGATTCTTTTCCGCCAGATTCATCTGTTTTCCGGAATGCTGGCGTTGTTGATTGCCGCCTTTCTTACCAACCTGCTCCTGAGTCAGTTTAAGCCGGGCTTCGCCAACCAACCGGTGGCGCACACTATGGAGATATGGAATTTCATGGGCATGTTGGTGGCGGGCCTAGCCTTCGCCCTGGCGGGCGGTTGCCCGGGACGGCAACTCTTCATGGCCGGGGAAGGCGACGGTGACGCCGCGGTGTTCGTCCTGGGTATGATTGCCGGGGCGGCAGTATCCCATAACTTCGGACTGGCCAGTTCCCCCCAGGGAGTGGGTCCTTACGGAATCACCGCGGTCTTTGTCAGCCTCGCCGTGCTGCTGTTTATCGGCTTCACCATGAGACAAAAAACTGCCTAAGGAGAGACGAGCCATGAGTGACCTCATTGATGCCAGAGGGCTATCCTGCCCCCAGCCTGTACTCATTACCCTGGAAAAACTCAAGTCTTTAGACCAGGGGGAGCTGGTGGTTTTGCTGGATACGGACACCTCCAAGGAGAACGTCATCCGGGCTGCCAGCAGCCTGGGTTGGCAGGTCAAAGATGTTGCCGCCACAGGGGTGGAATATAGGCTTATCCTGGAAAAGGCTTAAATGCCGTCCCTTGCAAAAGCTGGAACGCGGACTTCTGGTTTGGGGAAATCACAGCAGACCTGGGCCACTCAACTGAAAGAGTGTCTGGGCCGGCGAGACAGATATGGTTATCTTCCGGGCCTTCTGTAACGGTTGATAATTGATGATATTTTTCCCAAGAATCCATAAGGTGGACCACTTATGAGATGCATTCTCCTCATACTGGACGGCCTGGGAGACCGGGGCCACGCCACTTTGGACGGCCAAACGCCTCTGCAGGCAGCCAGCACTCCTAACCTGGACCGCCTGGCGGCCTTGGGTATGACCGGCCTTTACCACGCCTGGCTCCAGGGGATGGCCTTGCCCAGTGAAATCGCCCACTTCCTGCTGTTCGGCTATGATTTCTCTGAATTTCCTGGCCGGGGCTATATCGAGGCCCTGGGAGAAAATATTCCCTTGGGCAACCAGGATGTGGCCCTCCTCGGCAGAATCTTTTCAGTTAAGAAGAAAAAAGACGAGCTGGTGTTGGAGGTGGAGGACCCCAAGGTTGATCAAGCAACCTGTCTGGAGCTGCAAGGGGCCATTCAAACCTTTCACTGGGAGGGGGTGGATGTCAGGTTTGTGCCCACTGGCGGCATCAGGGGCATCGTGATTGCCAAGGGGGACGTATCCCCTGAGATCACCGATTCCAACCCCATTTACGAGGGGCGTCCACTCATGGAAGTCTTGCCCTGGGAAAAGGCGCAAGACGGTGAAAAAGCCGGGCGCACAACCATGGCCCTGAACCGCTATACTATCTGGAGCTATCAACAACTATCCCGGCACCCGCTCAATAAAGCGAGAGTGCGGCAGGGCCTGGCCCCTTTGAATGCGGTGGGTATGCAGCGGGCCGGGCAAAACCGACCGGTGATGCCCTTTGGGGAAAAGTGGGGACTTAAGGCCCTGGCCATTGCTGCCGGCCCCATCTACCGGGGTTTGAGCCAATACCTGGGCATGGAGATCGTGCCAGTCAAAGACACGGACCGGCCTGAGGTTGATCTTCGGGAACGGTTGGAACTGGCCCACAAGGCCAAGGACCATGACTTCATATATGTACACACCAAGGCCCCCGATGAGGCGGCCCACACCAAGAACCCCCTTATCAAACGGGACGTCATCACCGCCTTGGACCAGGCCCTGGGTTTCGCCATTAAGGAGATCATTACCGATCCCGAAACTCTCCTGGTGATCACTGCCGACCATTCCACCAACAGTGACGGGAAAATGATCCATTCGGGGGAAACGGTGCCTCTGATGATGGTAGGGAAATACACCCGGCGGGACCACGTGACGCAGTTTCATGAAGTCAGCTGCGCCCAAGGGGCTCTGGGCCTGGTCCGGGGCGGGGAATTGATGTGGCTGATCTTGAATTTCCTGGACCGGGGAAAACTCTGCGGCCTGATGGACAGCCCCCAGGATCAACCCTTCTTTCCCGGGAACTTTAAACCCCTAAAGATCAGGTGAAACGGTCACGTTTGCCCCATAAGGAGAACGCCATCATGAGTGAAATTGGGGTGGCTCACGGACGATTTCAGCTCTTTCATTTGGACCACTTGAAATATGTGCTGGCTGCCAAGGAGCGCTGCCGCCATCTGGTGGTGGCCATTACCAACCCAGACCCAACCCTGACCAAGTTTGACCCGGCGGACCCGCACCGGAGTGCGGAGGTGGATAATCCGCTGACGTTTTACGAACGCTACGTCATGATCAGGGAAACTCTCCTGGCCCAGGGACTTGAATTCCGGGAATTTTCCGTGGTGCCGCTCCCCATAAATTTCCCTGAACTCTATCGGTATTACGTTCCCATGGATGCCACTTTTTTCCTGACCATTTATGATGAGTGGGGAGAACGGAAACTCCACCTGTTCGAGTCCTTGGGCCTGAAAGTGGAGATCCTCTGGCGCCGGCCTAAATCAGAAAAAGGCCTGAGAGCCAGCGCCATCCGCCGGATGATGGGCTTGGGCCAACCCTGGGAGCCCCTGGTGCCGGCGGCGGTGGAGCGCCTGGTGAGGGAAATGGACCTTCTGCAACGGTTAAAAACCATGGAAGGTTGAATGGTAGTGACAGACGCCGGTCATAAGCAGTATGAGGCTTTGGCCGCAGGGTCTCGCAATTTGGTAACAACTTTCAGAGGAGTAGGCTATGTCAGCAGAAACTTACCAGCCCTTGATGGAGCAAGTCCGAGCCGCCGGTTGAGCGGCCAAAATTCCTCCCGGGTTGCTGGAGGAAATCTTGAAGACCCTGCCGATTCAGTCTCACCCGGACCTGCTGGTGGGCATGGAGACTGCGGACGACGCCGGGGTTTTCCGGCTGACTCCCGAGATCGCCCTCATCCAGACGCTGGATTTCTTCACCCCCATCGTCAATGACCCCTTTACCTTTGGTCAAATCGCTGCGGCCAATGCCTTGAGCGATGTTTACGCCATGGGGGGACGGCCGCTCACCGCCATGAATATCGTCTGTTATCCCAGCCGGACCGTACCCCGGGAAGTATTGCAAGCCATCCTGGCAGGAGGTCTGGATAAGATTCATGAGGCCGGGGCGCTGCTCTTGGGTGGCCACAGCGTGGACGACACCGAGCTCAAGTATGGGCTGTCGGTAACCGGGGTAGTGCATCCGGAGCGGGTGCTCACCAATGCCGGGGCGCAGGCGGGAGATATCCTGATCTTGACCAAACCCCTGGGCACCGGCATCATCGCCACCGCCATGAAAGGGCGATTGGCGACGCCGGCGGCGGCAGCAGCGGCAGCGCAGGTGATGACCACCTTGAACCGGCTGCCGCCGGAGTGCCTGGAAGGCCGAGGGGTCCATGCCGTCACGGACATCACCGGCTTCGGGTTGTTCGGCCATGCTCTGGAAATGGCCATGGGTAGCCGGGTCAAGTTCACCATCTATGCCCATAAGGTGCCGGTCCTGACTGCGGCCCGAGAATATGCGGCCATGGGGTTAGTGCCAGCCGGCAGCCTCGCCAATCGCAACTATTGCAGCAAGAGTTTGCTACTGGCAAGCGAACTTGACCCTGTACTGGTGAATATTTTCAGCGACGCCCAGACCAATGGCGGCCTATTGCTGGCCGTGGCGCCGGCACAGGCGGCGCTGGTCCTGGAACAACTGCACAATGCAGAGATAAACGCCGCCACCGTTATTGGCGAGGTCAGAGGCACCGGCACCGGCCAGATTCTGGTGAAATCATGAAAGCCTTTTTCTTCTCTAGTCCTGTCGGAAACGCTGGCAGCAGAACCACTGTTTCAAGGGATCCTTATGTCTCTTAGGCGTTTTTGGCAGCGCAAGCCGAAAGTTCTCGCCGCGGGCGGCCAGGCTGACCAGGGTATTCTGGTCTTCGCCAACACCAGTGAAGTAATCCGGGCGGAAAAAGTGCTGAGGGCCGAAGGCTGGCCTATCAAAGTCATGGGGCCGCCGCCGGGAATTCAGAGCGGTTGTGACCTGGTAATTCAGTTTCCCCTGATGAAGAAGCTGGAGCTTCTCAGGATCTTGACCGAAAACCGACTGTCGCCCCTCCAGGCAGTCCCCGTGACGGGCCCTTTGCTCAAACCGGTAGACCTCTTCCAGGTCAAGGATTTCGGCCGGTATCTCATGGTCCGGGCTGCCAATATGAAACTGACGGTGGATAAAGAGACCCGGATGATTGTCAACGTCTCCGGTGGTGGCTGTCCGGATGTGCCTTATCTCGCTTATCAGCTTGTGGGGCAAACTCTGGAGGCCGCGCCCCGCCCCCGGGACCTTGGTCATACGGTCTGCGGCTATGCCTTACAGTTGGCCTTCGAGGAGATGGAAAGACTATGCTCGCGGTAGTGGGCACTATTCCGGATGAGGAACTCCCGTTGGTGGCGGGGCCGGTAACCGTAGATGGCCAGTTTTTGGTCATCCAGGGACATAAGGTGCCCATCAGCCGGGGGACCGCAGGCCTTCTGGCCGCAGCCGCCACCTGTCTCGAGGTGCTTCGCAAGCCCGCTCCCTTCGCTTTCCTGGTGGGGGATATCGGCCGGGGCCAGGGGAGCAGTCGGCTCTATGAGTACTTGACCCTCAACCTGGGACGATACCAATTCAGTACTCTCACCTTCCACTATGTCCTCCCGATAGTGGACTGGCACAACCGGGTCCTCTTTGCGGTTCAGGAGATGGCAGAGCGGCCCCGGCTCATTGCCGACGCGGGGTTCATGTATGTGGCCAAGATGAGCGGCCAGGCGCCGGAATACGACCTGTTCACCCCCGACGCCGGGGAACTGGCCTTTTTAGCGGATGAAGAGGCCCCTCATCCCTTTTACACGCGGGGCTTTATCCTGCACGAGGATAACCAGGTACCGGAGCTCATCGCCCGGGCCTACGCCTATGATAATGCGGCTCGGCACCTGCTGGTCAAAGGCCAGAAAGATTATGTGGCCACCAAAGAGGGGATTGTCGCCACCATTGCCGAACCGGTGACCGAAGCCCTGGAGCCCATCGGCGGCACGGGGGATAGCTTGACCGGCATTGTCTCCGCTCTGATCGCGGCGGGCTTTGATATTGTCCTTGCTGCCATCCTGGCTGCCCGGGTCAACCGTGTGGCTGGATATCTGGCCCATCCAACTCCGGCCACAAACCTCCGGGAGATTGTGAACCAGATCCCGGCCGCCCTGAAACTTGTCTTGAAAGAGCACCACGGCAAAGGGAAATAACATCTAATTTGGTTTATCGTTTAACTGATCAGCTCACTCATGGTTGTCGCGCAGGCAACGATCAGCACCAGTGTCGCAATGATCGCCGAAGCACACAGTCTTTTCATCTTCATCCCCTTTCAAGAACTCCACTGAAGTCCAACAATAATTAGATTGATCCGCATAAGATGCTGAGATTCGGTTTCCTGCCCGTATAAGACGCCATTGCATCGCGTCGCCCAGTCAGTTGTATCGACCGGATAGACGGTGGCCGACAGCCCAACCTTAGGCTTACTCCACCACGTGAATCATTCCCGTCATATTTCCGTGGCCGAAGCCACAAAATTTATCGCAGTGAAACTCAAAACCTCCCACCTTTGGGGGGTTAAGATTCACCCTGGCCACCTGACCAGGTTTGATGTCGGCCCGGACTTCCAACTCCGGACATTTAAAGCCGTGCGGCCGGTCCAGGGAAGTGAATTCTAAGACCACCGGCACCCTTTTCTTCAGGGTGATCTCCTTCGGGTTGTATTCAAACTTTTTGGCCGTGATCTTGGTCACTTGCTCCGGCGGTTGTGCCAGGGCGGCGACGCCAAACACGCCAGCGACCAGGAGAATGATCCCAATAACCAGGAACTTTCTTTGTAGCGATTCCACCTTTTTATCCTCCCAGGGTTAGACTTTTTAGATTGGGTATTCGGTAATGCCAAACTCCGCCGCTGGCACCTTGGCCTCGATGCTGCGGAATCCCAAGTTCTTGTAAGCCGAGATTATGCCGCATACACAGCTATTTCTGTCCCAACGAGGTTTTCTATACCTCTTGGCCCGGGGAAAATCCCCCAAACGATCCTCTTATAGAAGCCAATTCTTCTCATAGAAGCCACGATGGCACAAATTTTTGCAAGACATTAATTAGTTCCAGATCTTGGGCATGCCAACCCCTCGGCGACCGTACAGCTTGCGAGACTGTCGAAAAAGGTTTGAGCGCAGCTGATTTCCCTCCTATGAAGAAGTTCCCGCCAAAAGTTATTTTAGTCATAAAAATCATCTAACATATATTAATTACTGGTAATTTAAGTAATTTCATGATAGTCTGGGGCCAGATGTAAGTA
>JAHIKF010000125.1 GCA_018897875.1 Pseudomonadota bacterium
ACTGACTTTCATAATTACGAAAGCCCTTAAATATGACTACTCACCCGTAACCCAGGTCCAGGGCTCATGAATTACTGCTTCGAAAAGTTCAAAGTTCAAGATCCGGTGAATGAAGAATAATGTCGGGTGCGCCCGGCGCCCGCATGGCGGGGAGTGCCCGCACCACCCTACTGCCCCGATTTCAGCCCGCTTCCTGTGTTTCATCCATGTTTCAATATAATATTAATTAGCTTTATGAATCAAATAGATATACGTTTCAATTCGTATCACCACTGGTACAATTTCACAATGCCTTAAAATATTATTCAAGCAATTTCACCAGGTTAGCCGCTTGGCACATATATTGCCCTTTAGTTCAAAAACCTTCGGGTTTTGAGAAAAATTTGGGAGGCCAGGGATGCAAACCGCTCGACAAGACATTGACACTATTTTGGAACGATATCCCCGTCACCCGCAACATCTGATCAACCTCCTCCAGGACGTCCAGGCGGAGTACAGTTACATTTCCCCTGAGCACCTCACCCTGATCTGCGATCATGTGGAGGTGCCCATTACCCAGGCCTGGTCCGTAGCCACGTTCTATAAATCCTTCAGCCTGGAACCGCGCGGCGAACACGAAATCAAGGTCTGTCTGGGCACCACCTGTCATCTCAAGGGCGGGCAACGCCTGGCCGAGGCCTGCGAGCGCAACCTGGGCGTGGCCCGGGGCCAAACCACCGCTGACCTGCGCTTTACCCTGGATACGGTTAACTGTCTCGGCTCCTGCGCCCTGGCCCCGGTGGTCATGATCGACAACGATTATCTGGGCCGGGCCACCATCCGCAACCTGAAAAAGCGCCTGGACGAATCTGACGACGGGTCGGATTGAGGAGGATGTATGGGTAAGCTCAAAAGTGTCGCGGAGTTGGAAAGCCTGCGAGTCCAAGTACTCGCCGCCCCGGACCGGCCGGTGGTCAGGGTCTGTTTGGGGCCCGGCTGCCTGGCCCAGGGGGCCGACAAGGTTTCCCGGGCCTTCAAGGCCGCCATTCAGGAGCGCAATATCCTGGCCGACGTCCAACCGCTCATCAAAGAGACCGGCTGTCACGGCTTTTGCAGTCAGGGCACCCTGGTCAACCTGTATCCGTCTGATCTGTTCTATGTCCAGGTGAAACCTGCCGACGTGCCCGAGATCGTGGACCAGACCCTGAGGGAAGGCAAGGTGGTGGAACGCCTGCTCTATGCCGACAACGGCGCCCGCTACCGGTCGGCGGCCGAAGTGCCGTTCTATAAATTGCAGCACAAGGTCATCCTCAAAAATGTGGGGCTCATCGATCCCCTGGATATTGAAGACGCCCTCAAGGCCGGGGCCTACCGCTCCCTGGTGAAGGCCCTGACCCAGAAGACCACGGACCAGATCATCGACACCGTGACCATCGCCGGCTTGCGGGGCCGGGGCGGGGGCGGCTTCCCCACCGGGTTTAAGTGGCGCAAGGTGGTGGAAAATGCCCGAGAAAACCCGGGGCCGGTCTTCATCGTCGCCAACGGCGACGAAGGCGACCCGGGCGCCTTCATGGACCGGGCCATTATGGAAGGGGACCCCCACGCCGTTCTGGAAGGCATGGCCATCGGGGCCCGGGCCATGGGCGCCGAACAGGGCTACCTCTATGTCAGGGCCGAATATCCTTTTGCGGTGCGGACTCTCAATATCGCCATCGAGCAGGCCCGCTCCCTGGGGCTCCTGGGCCAGGATATCCTGGGAACGGGGTTTAACTTCGATGTCCAGATCAACCGCGGCGCCGGCGCCTTTGTCTGCGGCGAGGAGACGGCCCTCCTGGCCTCCATCGAGGGCCGGGTCGGCGAGCCCGTCACCCGGCCGCCCTACCCGGTGGAACAAGGTTTATGGGACCGCCCCACGGTGATCAACAACGTCGAGACCTGGGCCAACGTCCCCCACATTATCGACCATGGGGCCCAGTGGTATTCCGGCGTCGGCGTGCCTCACAGCACCGGCACCAAGATCTTCTCCCTGGTGGGCAAGGTCAAAAACTCCGGCCTGGTGGAAGTGCCCATGGGTATCACCCTGGGCGCCATTGTGGAAGAAATCGGCGGCGGCGTTCCCGGTAAGGAGCGGTTCAAAGCGGTCCAGACCGGCGGCCCCTCCGGCGGCATTATCCCCTATGAGTTCAAGGAACTGCCGCCCGAAGACCTCAAACTGGACAAGGTCGGCCTCCAGTCCCGGGGCTTTATGCCCATGGAGCTCAAAAACCTCCCGGTGGACTTCGATTCCCTGGCCCAGGCTGGCTCCATTATGGGCTCCGGCGGCATGATCGTCATGGACGACCGGGATTGTGTGGTGGATGTGGCCCGGTACTTCCTGCGCTTTTTGGAAGAAGAATCGTGCGGCAAGTGCCTGCCTTGCCGCCTCGGTCTCAAGGGCATGCAAGAGTTTTTAAACAATTTCTCCCAGGGCAAGGGCGCCCCGGCAGACATTGGCGCCCTGCAAAGCCTGGGAATGGCCCTGGTGGACGGCTCTCTCTGCGGCCTGGGCCGCACCGCCCCCAACCCGGTGTTGACCAGCATTCGCTACTTCCGGGACGAGTACCTGGCCCACATCGTCGACCACAAGTGCCCGGCCGGGGTCTGCCGGGACCTGATCACCTACCGCATCGATGCCGATAGCTGCAACGGCTGCACCCTGTGCGCCAAAAACTGTCCCCAGGCGTGCATCGCGGGGACGAACAAGGAACCCCATACCATTGACCAGGACGCCTGTATCCGTTGTGGGGCCTGCATGGATGTCTGCCCCGTCGATGCCGTGGTCGTGGCTTAGGAGGTAAGTCTATGAGTTCCAGCGAAAATCCGGCGACCGACGTGATCAATTTCTTCATCGACGGCCAACCGGTGGCGGCCGAACCCGGCTGGACCATCCTGGAGACGGCCCGGCATCACCACATCCATATCCCCACCCTGTGCTGTCATCCGGCCGTCATGCCCTGGGGCAGTTGCCGCTTGTGCGTGGTCGAAACCCGGGACGGCAAGCGGGTGCAGGTTATCCCCTCCTGTCTCAACCCGCCGGTGGCGGAGTTGGAAGTCTTTACCCAATCGGCGCGGGTGCAAAACGTGCGGCGCTGGGTCCTGGAGATGCTGCTGGCCGAGTGCCCCGCCTCCCGGGAGATCAAAAAGCTGGCCGCGGCGCATGGCGTCACCGCCACCCGCTTCGCCATCACCGATCCCAA
>JAHIKF010000126.1 GCA_018897875.1 Pseudomonadota bacterium
ATCACCAGCAGATCCGGCTGCATGGCCTCCAGATTGTGGGCGGTGTCCATCAGGGTTTCGCCCTTGACGGCGCTGGAGGCCGCCACCGTCAGATTGAGGGTGTCGGCGCTGAGGCGCTTGGCCGCGATCTCGAATGACATGCGGGTCCGGGTGCTGGGCTCGTAGAAGACCGTCACCACGGTTTTGCCCCTGAGGGTTGGGACCTTCTTAATGGGACGGGCCGAGATCTCTTTCAAGGACGCGGCGGTGGTTAGGATGTGGCGAATCTCTTCGGGGGTCAACTCCGCGATGCCCAACAGGTCCTTCCGCCGGAATTCCATATAAAAACCTTTCTCGCTTAAGTGAGGAGGTTAAGGGGGCAAAGCCCTTAGCCGCACCCATCCAGGTTGAGGGCTCAGCCTGCCCGGCTGTTAACCCCGGCCGCCGCCATCGGCGACCCTAAAACTCAGGGTACCGTGATGGCCGCCTGGACCGGAGGCAGGTCCCCAACGGCCAGGCTGGACGGCCGCAGGGTACCCACCGGTTCGTCGTCAGGCCCGGGAGGCCCCGGCAAAAAAAAACCTCCTTGGTCTGAAAGGAGGCCCAACGCAGGGTTTGCGGTAAATTTGACTCATAGCGACAGCCTTTCTTGCATCTATATTTTTTTACCATTTCTGGCATCTAAATTCAAGAAGATTTTCCGGCAATTTCCCCCGGGGGGGTAAGTTGACAGTAAGATGATCAATGCCTAATAGGTAAATAAGGCGACGGGCAAAAATACGGCCTGGTCTCCAGGCTCCGGCCCGATACCGGCCGAAGCAAACAACCATAATTTCATAAAGTAAACCAGGTTAAGGAGGAACTATAGATGCCGAATGATCTCATGGAATGGCGGCCGTTTCGGGAAGTTACTCGCCTCCGGCGTGAGATGGATCGTCTCTGGGATGATTATTTCGGGTCCGGCAGGCGGGGGCTCCAGCCCCTGCAAGCGGAATTCGCCCCCGCGGTGGACGTCAAGGAATCGGCCGAGGTGGTGGTGGTGAAAGCCGAAGTTCCCGGGATTGATGCCCAGGACATCAATATTTCCGTCACCGGTGATGTGCTTACCATTAAGGGCGAAAAGAAGTCGGAACGGGAGGAAAAAGAGGCGAATTATCACCTGGTGGAGCGCAACTACGGCTCCTTCTCCCGCTGCCTCAAACTGCCGGCGGCGGTGGACCTGGATAAAATCGAAGCCAAATATGATAAGGGGGTGTTGACCGTCACCTGCCCCAAGAAAGAGGCGGTCAAACCCAAGGCCATCGAGATCAAGACGGCCTAAAGGCCCATCGGTGGCGGGCTAAAAGTTCCCCCTTGCCTGTCGCCCCGGCCTCAAGGGGGCAAGCATGGGGGACTTGTTTTCCCGGGGCATTGGGTTTATGATGCCTATCTACTATGGCAGGTGTGCATAGGCCTTTGCCCCACCCATAGAACCTGAAAAGCGGCGGGCTGGTTATCATGGGGCGCGTTACGTGTTCGTTATTAACCGAACCTTAAACCTTGAACTTGTCTAAACAGTCATGCCTCTCTCCTCAACTTCGTAGCTAAAGGAAGCCATCATGAGCACCGAACTGGAAGCCATTATCAAGAGCGCCATCACCCAGGAAGAGATGTCCCATGGTTTTTACATGCGCCTGGCCGGCCTGGTAAGCCATCCGGAAACCAAAGATACCCTGGAATACCTGGCCAAGGAAGAGCTGGAGCACAAGGCCTTTCTCCAGAGTTGCTTCACGCCCCAGGGATGCACGCTGGTGGGGGAAGCCCACAACGTCCACCTGGCGGAAATGCTGGAAGCCCCGGCCATGAGCGGCGACATCTCCCCCAAGGAGGCCCTGATCATCGCCGCGAAGCGGGAGGAAGGAGCCTACCGCTTTTATCAGGCCCTGGCCGCGCTCCAGCCCCCGGGGGAGGTCCAGGCTTTCCTGAATAAAATGGCCAAGGTGGAACTCCAACACAAGGAAAAAGTGGAGTACCTCTACGATAACGCCGCCTTCCCCGAAGTGTGGTAGGAGGCGCCCATGGCCAAACGCGGGATTCTTCTGGCCCTGGAAGGGGTTGACGGCTGCGGCAAATCCACCCAGGCGGAGCTTTTGGCATCCGCCCTTAGGGAGCGGGGCTTGGAAGTTGTCCTTACCTGTGAGCCCACGGATAGCCCCCTGGGGCGGCAGATCCGGGAATATTTTCAGGGCCCCGACCGGTATCTCAGCCCCAAAGAGGAGTTGAACCTCTTCATGGCCGACCGCCGGGAACACGTGACCGAGGTCATCGATCCGGCCCTGGCAGAGGGCAAGATCGTCATCACCGACCGTTACTACTACTCCTCGGTGGCCTACCAGGGGGCCCTGGGGCTGGACCCGGACCGGATTCTGGCCCAAAACGAGGTCCTGTCGGTGCGCCCGGATCTGACGGTCATTCTTGCCCTGCCGGTGGCCCAGGCGTTGGCACGTTTATCCGGAACCCCCCAACGAGCCCGGCAAGTGAGTGAGGATCCGGCCTATCTGGAACAGGTCGCCACTATTTATGCCGGCCTGCAAGGGCCCCACCTGCGCCACCTGGATGCCTCCGATTCTGCCCAGGCGGTTCACGCCGCCCTGCTGAGCCTGACCCTGGAATTCCTGGAGACAGCCGGGGGCCAATAAGCGCCCACCGCGGCCCGGTGACGCCGGGGGGTATAGAATTGCCGCGGCCTCAAGCCTTCGAACTGCGGCTACCGAAGCGACAAGCGGAGTCCCTCTTTCCCGGCTTTTAGGCCGGCGGATTTGCTTGACAAGTCAATCTCCAGGGGTTAATAATACTCTGTTCGGGCCGTTAACTCAGTCGGTAGAGTATCTGCCTTTTAAGCAGAGAGTCGTTGGTTCGAATCCAACACGGCCCATAAAATGCGTCCCCATCGTCTAGTCTGGTCCAGGACACCGGCCTTTCACGCCGGCGACCGGGGTTCAAATCCCCGTGGGGACGCCATATCTCAACTATCTGTTTTTACTAAATAAGTAGGCAACAGCACCCCCTCCAAAAGTTGTCCCCAGGGTTATCCCTCTCAGCTAACTCCTTGACTTTTTAGGGGAAATCAAATAGTATCAAAGTTCGATATTTCCCTGGCAGTAGCCTTCGGACTTAACGTTTCTTATCCTGATGCATTGCCAAGCGTGCCATGATGGATTTCAAAACCTTGCTTCAAAAACATCAGTCCTTGCTCGCCGAAAACCAGGCATTAAGAGAAGAGAATTTGGCGTTGAAGGCCCGGCTGGGTCTTGCCGAACCTCCGAAAAGCCGGATTTCTCAGGAAGAAGAGGTTCAGCAGGATGTCTCCTCATCGGAACCATCACTCCACCTCAAAGACAGTGCGAATCCCACAGAAAAGATCCGACTTTTCATGTCCTTGTTTAAGGGGCGGGACGACCTGTATGCGAAAAGATGGGAGAGCAAGGAAGGCAGGGCCGGATATGCGCCTGTCTGCCTGAATGAATGGAAACCTGGTTTTTGCGGCAAGCCTGAAGTCAAGTGCGCTTCCTGCGCCCATAGGTTATATGCCACTCTGGATGAAAAGGTCATAGAAGCCCATCTGCGGGGAAAACTCGTTGCCGGCGTCTATCCCCTGCGCCAGGATGAAAGATGCCACTTTCTGGCCATCGACTTCGATAAAGATGGTTGGCAGGAGGATGTGGCCACTCTCAAAGATGTTTGCACGGCCTTTGATGTGCCGGCGGCGATTGAGCGTTCGCGCTCCGGTCTTGGCGCCCACGCCTGGTTCTTCTTCGCTGACCCGGTTGCCGCGAGTCTGGCACGAAAATTCGGTTCAGCGTTGCTTACCTACGCCATGAGCCAGCGGCATCAAATCAAGTTCAAATCCTATGACCGATTCTTCCCCAATCAGGACACGATGCCCAGGGGTGGATTTGGCAATCTGATTGCCCTGCCGTTACAGAAGGCGGCGCGCCAAAATGACAACAGCGTCTTCATCGATGAGCGTTTCCATCCCTATGAGGACCAGTGGGGATTCCTGGCTCAAATCAGGAGGCTTTCCGAAGACGAAATCGGTGCTCTGATTTCGAAACTCTGTCATGGAAGCGAGCTCGGTGAGCTGAAACAAGACGATGAAGAGGCCACAAAACCCTGGGAGACGAGCCGGAGCATACTCTCACGGCCTGAGTTTCCAAACGTAATGCAGTTGGTCAAAGCCAATATGCTCTACATAGGCAAATCCGGCATTTCCCAGAGGGCGTTGAACACATTGAAAAGGCTGGCCGCGTTCAAGAATCCTGAGTTTTACCGGGCACAGGCCATGCGCATGTCGACCTACGGAAAACCGCGCATCATATCCTGCGCTGAGGAAACGCCTGAGTACCTTTGCCTGCCGAGAGGGTGCGAAATGGATCTCGCGACCCTGCTTGCAGAAGCAGGCGTTGAGGTCGAATGGTCCGACAAGACCCATCCGGGAAGACGCATCGAGGTTGCCTTCACCGGGGTGTTGAGGGAGGATC
>JAHIKF010000127.1 GCA_018897875.1 Pseudomonadota bacterium
ACGTTGCATATGTTCGAAAGCCCGGCATCATCCGGGAGCTTATATTTTTCTTCCCCGTGTGGTTGCTCAACCAGCCGAACCGCCGTGTACGGACCCGTACGCACGGTGGTGTGACAGGGAAAGCCCGCGAGGGCCTACCTATGTCGATTGGGATTGGGGGTGGGGGTTTGGGGGAGGGGGAAAGGGCTCGCGCCCTTTGCCCCTTCCCCCAACTCCTCCCCTTATCTTTAACCTTCGGCGGCTTTGGGTTGGGTAGCCAGCCAGGCGGCCCGTACTTCACCTTTGGTGGGGCTGGGGCCCAGCTTCAGGGTCTGCTCCACCATTTCCTTGGCGATGGCGGCGAATCTCGGCCCTTCCGAGGAGGACAGGTTGAACATCTCCACCCGTTCCGGTTCCATGCCCATCTGGGCGAAATCCTTTTTCACCTTGTTGACCCGTTTCTTGGCCCGAATGTTGCCCATGAGATAATGGCACTCACCCTCGAGGCAGCCCGCCACAAAGACTGAATCGGCCCCGGCCTCGAAGGCCTTGAGCAGGTGGATGATGTCCACCCGCCCGGTGCAGGGCAACAGGATGATCTTGATATCCGGGGGGTATTGCAGTCGCATCGAACCTGCCAGGTCCGCAGCGCTGTAGCCTCAGTAGCGGCAACAAAAGCCGATGATTTTGGGAGACCACGCAGCAGTCATAACTCCTCCTTTTCTCAACCCGCGGCCATAGCCGTTTCCTGGGCAATGATCTGTGAGTCAGTGAAGTTTTTCAAGGTAATGGCCTTGGCCGGGCACTCCGAGACGCACACGCCGCAGCCCTGGCACTTGGCCGGGTCGATGTAGGCCGCGTCCACGGTGTAATCGATGACCGGGACGTTGAAGGGGCAGGTCCGCACGCAGGTGAGGCACACGGCGCATTTGTCCTGCTCCACCACGGCCACGATGCCGCCAACTTCCACGGTATTCTTGCCCAGGAAGGTAGCAGCCCGGCCGGCGGCCGCTTTGGCCTGGGCGATGGACTCGTCGATGGGCTTGGGATAATGGGCCAGCCCCGCCAGGAAGAGGCCGTCGGAAGGCAGGTCCACCGGGCGCAGCTTGGCGTGGGCCTCGTTCAAGAAGCCTTCGGCGTTCCGGGGCACTTTGAAGATTTCCCCGATATCCTCCACGGGGTTGGGCAGCACCGCACTGGCCAGGGCCAGGAGGTCGGGCGCCAGAACCACCGGCCGCTCCAGGATGAGATCGGTGATGGTCAGTTGGAGCTTGCCGTCCGCGGTCTGTTCCACCTGGGGCTTGCTGTCCAGATCGAAGCGGACGAAGATCACCCCCAGTTCCCGGGCCTCTTTATAGAGCAGTTCCTTGTCCCCGTAGGTCCGCATATCCCGGTAGAGGATGAAGACATCCATATCGGGTTTGACCCGCTTCAGTTCGATGGCGGACTCCACGGAATGGGTGCAGCAGAGCCGGCTGCAGTAAGGCCGTTCAGGTTCCCGGGAGCCGACGCACTGGATGAAGGCTGCCTGCTGGGCGCCGGTCACCCTGGCGTCTTTGGCAGCGATGAGCTTGTCGATCTCAAAGAGCGTCAAGACGTTGGGGTTCTGGCCGTACAGGTACTCTTCCGGCTGGTAAGGCTGACCACCCGTGGCCATGATGGTGACGCCGTGGTCCAATTGGCGCTCGCCCTTGGGGGTCTGGATCATGGAGGCGAAGTTGCCGACGAAGCCGCTGGTGTCCTTGACGGTGGAGTTGAAAATGATCTCGATGTTGGGGTGCTTCTCCACCTTCTTGATCAGGTCTTCCAGGTAGCCCCGGTAGTTGTAGCCCCGGGAACTGACCACCAGGTTCCAGGCCTGGCCGCCCAGCTTGTCGCCCTTTTCCACCAGGTAGGCCTGAAAGCCCATGTCGGCGACGGACCGGGCCGCTTCCATGCCGGCGACGCCGCCGCCGATGACCAGGGCGGCTTTGGTTACCGGGAAGGACTGCTTGTGCAGGGGTTCCAGATGCACCACCCGGGCCACCGCACCCCGGACGAGGTCCTTGGCCTTTTCCAGGGCCTTTTCCGGTTCGTGCATGTGCACCCAGGAGTCCTGGTCCCGGATGTTAGCCATCTCGAAGAGGTAGGGGTTGAGGCCCACCTGCTGGATGGTCTCCTGGAACATGGCCATGTGGGTCCGGGGGCTGCAGGAGGCCACCACCACCCGATTGAGCTTGTTTTCGGTGATGGCCGCCAGGATCTTGTCCTGGGTGTCGGCGGAACAGGTGAACAGGTTCTGGTCGGCCAGGACCACACCCGGCAGGGTGGCCGTGTATTCCGTGAGGGCCGGGACGTTGATCACCCCGCCGATGTTGATGCCGCAGTTGCAGACAAAGACGCCCACCCGGGGTTCCTGGCCGGCGACGTCGATCTCCGGTGGCAGTTCCCGCTTTTTGACCGCGGTGCCCCGGGCCTCATGCAGAAGTTCGCCCGCCGCGGCGGCCGCGGCGGAGGCCTCCATGACCGATTGGGGAATGTCTTTAGGGCCCTGGAAGACGCCGCAGACAAACACCCCGTCTTTATTGGTGTTGACCGGCGTAAATGGCGAGGTGTCGGCGAAGCGGGTATCGGGCTTGACCTCGATCCCCAGGTTTTTGGCCAGCCGCAGGGCATCCGTCGAGGATTCCAGACCCACCGACAGGACCACCATGTCAAAGACTTCCGTGTGCAACTCGCCCTGCTCCGACAGGTAGCGGATGGCCACGTCATCGGAGCCCGGCACCGCATCAATGGTGTGGACCCGGGAGCGCAGGAAGCGGACCCCGTGCTCGTCTTGGGCCCGCCAGTAATACTTCTCGAAATCCTTGCCGTGGGTCCGCATGTCCATGAAGAAAATGGACGCGTCCAGCTTATAGTCTTTGCAATGCTCCTTGGCGATGACCGCCTGCTTGATGGCATACATGCAGCAGACCGAGGAACAGAAGCTGTTGTCGCAGTGATTCAGGTCCCGGGAACCCACGCACTGGAGCCAGGCGACCTTCAGGGGCTCTTTGTGGTCCGAGGGCCGCACCAGGTGGCCGGCAAAGGGTCCGGAGGCGCTCAAGATGCGCTCGAACTCCATGCTGGTCACCACGTTGGGATACGAAGCATAGTGATAGGCATCATACTTCTTGGGATCGTAGGCCTGGAAGCCCGGGGCCAGGATAACCGCGCCCACCTCCAACTCCAGCTTTTCCGGTCCCAACTCGTGGGCCACGGCCTTGGCCTGGCAGGCCTCGACGCACTGCATACACTCGGAGCAAATGCCGCAATTGATGCAGCGGGCCGCTTCTTCGACGGCCTGCTCTTCTTTATAGCCCAGGTTGATTTCCTTGAAGCCCTTAATCCACTCCTCCACCGGCATGGTGGCCATGAGGGCCCGGGGCTGCTTCTGGGCATCCGCCGGGACCGGGTTCCAGTGGCCTTCTGCCATGGGGATGGGCCGGACCGGCAGGTCCCGGCCAATCTTCAGGTCCTGGCCGGAAAAATAGCGGTCGATGGAGGTGGCGGCTTCCCGGCCCGCGGCCACTGCCGCGATGGCAATCCAGGGACCGGTCTCGACGTCGCCGCCGGCAAACACGCCCTCGCGAGAGGTGGCCTTGGTAACCGGATCGGCCTCGATGAGGCCCCGGGGGGTCAGCTTGATGCCGTCGGCCTCGGTGATGAACTTCAGGTTGGTCTTCTGGCCGATGGCCATGATGACCACGTCGGCTTCCCGGGCCGTGGTTTTATCATCAAAATAGGTAGGCGAAAACCGGCCCTGCTCGTCGAAGACCCGTTCCACCGCCCTGAGGGTAAGGCCGGTGACCTTGCCGCCGGTGGCGTTGATCTCTTTGACGCCCCAGCGGGTGACGATGGCAACGCCCTCGTGCTCGGCCTCTTCCACTTCCCAGGGGGAGGCGGGCATCTCTTCCCGGCTTTCCAGGCAGACGAGGGTGACGTCACCCCCCTGGCGCCGGGCGGTGCGGGCCACATCCATGGCCACGTTGCCGCCGCCGATGACCAAAACCTTTTTCTTGCCGAAGTCGAACTTCTGGCCTGAGGCCGAATCCTTCAGGTATTCCACGCCCCAGAGCACTCCCTGGGCGTCGGACCCCGGCACCGGCAGGCGGATGGAATCCTGGGCCCCCACGCCGAGAAAGACTGCCGCGAAACCGTCCCGGGTGAGGAGGTCGTTGATGGTGCGGTCGCCGCCGATGGGGGAGTTGCAGTGAATCTCGACTCCGCAGCGCTTGATGTAATCAACTTCCTGCTGCAAGACCTTCCGGGGCAAGCGATACTCGGGGATGCCATAGCGCAGCCAGCCGCCGGCTTCCGGGGCGGCCTCGAAGATCACCGCCTTGTAGCCCTGGAGGGCCAGATGATAGGCGCAGCTTAGTCCCGAGGGACCGGCGCCGATGACGGCCACGGACTGGCTTTTCTTGGGGACCTCGGGCACCGGCAGGGCGCTCCAGTCCACGCTGTCCGCCACAAACCGTTTCAGGTTGCAGATGGCGATGGGCTCATCCACTTCCTGGCGGCGGCAGTCGGTCTCACAGGGGTGGGGGCAGACCCGGCCGATGGTCCCCGGCAGGGGCAGCCGATCCATGATCAGGGCCAGGGCTTCGGGATACTTGTGCTCCTTGATGAGCTGCACGTAACCCTGGGCGCTGAGATTGGCCGGGCAGGCCCTGACGCACGGGGCCCGGTCGGCTTTCTTGATGGCGAAGGTGGCGGGAATGGCCTGGGGATAGAGCCGGTAAACCGCTCTGCCTTCCGCCAGCCCCAGGTTGAAATCGTCGGGCACCCGCACCGGGCACACCTCGGCACAGGACCCGCAGCCGGTGCATTTGCTGGGATCGATGTAACGCGGTTCTTTATCCACGCTGACCGTAAAATTCCCCGGCGCACCACTCATGCCCTTCACTTCGGACAGGGTGTGGATCTCGATGTTCAAGTGCCGGCCGCATTCCACCAATTTGGGCGAGATGATGCACATGGAGCAGTCATTGGTGGGGAAGGTCTTGTCCAACTGGGCCATGACCCCGCCGATGGCCGACTTCTTTTCCACTAAATGGACATAGAAACCAGAGTTAGCCAGGTCCAGGGCCGCCTGCACCCCGGCGATCCCGGCGCCGATCACCATAACTTGACCTACTGGACCTCGTGTTTCAGCTGCCATAAAAGCACCTTCCGTTTATTCAGAATGTTTATATACCAAATTTAGTGCAGATATTGTGAAATTACCCACGAGTACATCCTAAAAGATAATATTCCATAAGTCAAGCACGTGAAGCAAGAAAATAAAACTGCGGAATGGGACTGGACGCGGGTTTAATTGCCGGCGCGCCTCCTTGATGGTCGCCGGGAGATACTTCAGATTATCCAATATGAGTTGGCCGCACTGGAAAAAAAGGGTCACGGCAGAACCCCGGATGGGGCGAAAAGGGGCAGGACTGGCCCCAGTTCTGGTAGGGTCCATCTGACGCGCCATTACTCCTGATTTTTCGGAGGCGGACGGTAGCGCCGTCGGCCCGAAAGACGCGCCTTGCCAAGAACAGGATCAGCTTGTCTGGCCCGGTGGCCCGCCCTACCGAACTTTTCATAGGTTACGGTCGGGCCACCCTGGCCCGGCATGGATGTCTGTAAAGGCTGCCAGCTGTTTAAATGCGAAAAGGTTTCATCGGGAAGTCGGATAAGCACTCGGAAGGGTCCCTGGCGGTAAAAGGTGTTTTCAGGCGCCCGAGCCGACTGTCACTTGTTTGTCCGTCAGCGGGCGCCTTTTGCTGGCCTGGGCCAAAATGCCGCAA
>JAHIKF010000128.1 GCA_018897875.1 Pseudomonadota bacterium
CGTGACCGGCCTCATCCTCACCAAGATGGACGGCACCGCCAAAGGCGGTGTGGCCCTGGCGGTGGTCCACGAGACCGGCATACCCTTGAAATACATCGGGGTGGGGGAGGCCATGGAGGACTTGCGCCCCTTTGACGCCGAGGCCTTTGTCGAGGCGATCCTGGGATAAAAGGGACCAAGGGCTGACCCCGGCGGGTATCTCAGAGCCTCAACTTCGGCCCGGCCGGAGTTCACCTGGGAAAACTGTCTTCAAGATAATTTTATGAAAAATCAACCTCTTATCATGCTTGCCGAAAATTCTTTGCCTCGCGTCCTTAATAAAACCCTGAGAGGGTGAGTCTAATATTATTTAGGGGTGTCTGCGAAGCATCCGGCCAACCCCGACAGGGGCGAAGGGATCGAACCTTTGAGTAGCGCACCACCATTTTGGCGGAAACCCAATTTTCTCTATTATTGGCTGCCCCCGGTACTTTGGGGTCTGGCAGTCCTATGCCTGTCGGGAGATTTGGGTTCGGGAAACAATACCCTGGACATACTCAAATGGCTTTTTTCCTGGTTTGTGGACCTGGAACCGGCCCAGCTTAAAATAATCAATTCCTATGGGCGGAAAACCGGCCACGTCCTGGCTTACGGGTGTATGTACTTTCTCTGGTTCCGGGCTTTTCGGGCCCAGGCGCACTACGGGCCGTGGCGCGCCTGCCTCTGGTCTTTGGGGTTTTGCCTGTTCTATGCCTCGATGGACGAAGGGCGCCAATGGCTTTACGCCTCCCGGGGAGCCAGTATCAGCGATGTCTTCCTGGATATGTCCGCCGCCAGCTTGGCGGCGCTGATTACCGGCACAGTTTGGACCCCCGGCTCCAAAAGCGCCGCCATATCCAACATAGCCGAAAGACAAACCATCGGACCGGAATAATCTTTGCGAGGCTCCCTTGAAATCCGGCCAGGGAGAATTTAGGTTAGATCAATAACCGGTTAGGGAATATGCCCCTGGGGCTTCCTGACCGCAACCCTATTCTGAAGATCGAAACCCTATGACTTTTTTTCCACGGCATCTGAAATTGGGCCACGCCGGCCGCCGCAGGGCTTGGTGGGCTCCCAGCCGGCGGCGGTTGTGGCTGCTCATAGCCCTCATGGCTGCGTCATGGCTGGGGCTCGCCGCCATCCCCCTCAAAGCGGCGGAAGATGGCAACCTCTTTAACAAGGTGGTGGAGCACAAACTGGCCAATGGCCTCAAAGTGCTGCTCCTACAAGAGCCCCGGGCCCCCATTATTACCCTCCAGGTATGGTATCGGGTGGGCTCCAGAAATGAAGCCCTGGGAAAAACCGGCCTCTCCCACCTGGCCGAGCACATGATGTTCAAAGGCACGGCCAAGTATGGCCCCAAGTATTTTTCCCGGGAAGTGCAAAAGGTGGGGGGCACGGATAATGCCTTTACCTCCCGGAATTACACCGCCTACTTCGAAACCGGCCCCAAGGAGCAGTTGCGGCACTGGCTGGAGATGGAAGCCGACCGTTTGCGGGGCATCAATATCGACGAAAAGACCTTCGAAACCGAAAAGAAGGTGGTGATCGAAGAACGGCGGACGCGCACCGAAGACGACCCGGCAAGCTTCATGCACGAAGCCGCCATGGCCGCCACCTTTGAAGCCCACCCTTACCAGTGGCCGATAATCGGCTGGCTCCATGATCTCGAAAGCCTCTCCCTGGATGATTACCGCACCTACTACCACCGTTACTATCTCCCCAACAACTGCACCCTGGTGGTGGTAGGCGATATTGACCCCAAGGAGGCGCTCACCCAGATCGAAGCGACCTTCGGCAGATTACCGGCGGGGCCGGAGCCTCCCAAGGTTACCGCCAAGGAGCCGCAACATTTCGGGCCGCGCCGGGTTGAGGTGCACCGGGAGGCGCAGTTTCCGGCTCTCCTGATGAACTATCACGTTCCCAACTGGGAGAGTCCCGACGCCTATCCCCTGGAGTTGCTGGCCCGCATTCTGTCGTCGGGGCGCAGTTCCCGCCTTTATCACAACCTGGTGTACCGGCAGAAACTGGCCTTGGAGGCCGGGGCGGACTATAATTTCGACACCACCGACCCTTTTATCTTTTCCCTTGCCGGCCAACCCATGCCGGGCAAAACCGTAGCCCAGTTGGAAGCGGCCCTGGAAGCGGAGATCAAGCGGCTGCAAACCGACCTGGTGAGTGACAAGGAACTGCAAAAGGTCAAAAATCAGGTGGCGGCCTCCTTTTATATGGCCCTGGATTCCATTTTCTACCGGGGCATGCTGTTGGGGCGGACGGCAACCGTGGCCCGCTGGACCCTGCTCCAAGAGTTCGTTCCCAAGATCCAGCAGGTCACCCGGGAACAGATCCGGGAAGTGGCCAAAAAATACCTGGTGACTAATAACCTGACCGTGGGTGTCCTGGTGCCGGTCAAGAGCGCTAAGGCCCCCACCGGCCGTTCCCGACCGGCACACGAGATTCGCTGATCCCTGGGGCCTTTTGTCTGTGGACGGCTTCAACCCGGCAGGCGCGATCGGAATGGAGAAAAAATTGCTCAAACGCTTTACTTGGGTAGTCATGGGAGTTTTGCTGTGGAGCAGTGCGGTCCTGGCGGCGCCGGCCTCCCAGGTGCTGGGGACCCGCCACCAACTGCCCAATAACCTGGTGTGGCTTTTTTCCCCCCAGACCGAACTACCCCTGGTGACCCTGGAACTCCTCATTAAGGCCGGAACCTTGACGGACCCCCCGGGAAAAGAGGGATTGGCCAACCTGACGGCCTCCCTGCTGCTCAACGGCACCAAATCCCGCTCCTCGTCCAAGATTGCGGCCGAGCTGGATTTTATGGGCGCGCGCCTTTCAGCCGGCGGAGGCGGTGATTTCGCCACGGTGAGCCTGACGGTGCTGAAAAAGGATCTGGGCCCGGCCCTGGAACTGCTCCAAGATATCTTGATGAACCCCACCTTCCCGGCCGCGGAAGTTGTGCGGAAAGTGAACCAGTTCAAGGCGGCTCTGGCCTCCGCCGAAGATGAGCCCAAGGTGGTAGCGTCCCGAACCTTTATCAAGCATCTTTATGGCGCCTTTCCTTACAACCATCCGGTCATGGGCACTCCCCAGGGACTTACGGCCATTTCCCGCCGAGACCTGATAGAATTTCACCGGAACTACTACCGGCCCAATAACACCGTCTTAAGCCTGGTGGGCGACTTAACCCCGGAGGAGGCGCAACAATGGGTCACCAAAATCTTCGGCGCCTGGGCCGCGGCTCCCCTCCCGGAGGTTAAGCTCCCCGCCATTCCGCCACTGGACCGACGCCAAGAGGTGGTGATCGATAAAGATATCACTCAGGCCAACATCATCCTGGGCAACCTGGGCATCGCCCGCAATAATCCGGATTTCTACGCCTTTCAGGTGATGAATTACCTTCTGGGGGGCGGAGGCTTCGTCTCCCGGCTCATGGACGACATCCGGGTCAACCGGGGACTGGCCTACAGCGTCTATAGCTCCTTTGACCCGGGCCTGGAACCCGGGCCTTTCATCGTGGCCCTGGAGACCAAAAATGCCTCGGCGGGCGAGGCCATTACCCAGGTGGTGGAACAACTCCGGCGCATCATGACGCAGCCGGTGACGCCGGAGGAGCTCAAAGATGCCAAATCTTATCTGATCGGCAGTTTTCCCCGGAAAATGGATTCCATCTCCAAGCGGGCCTGGCTCCTGGGATATGCGGAAGTCTACGGCCTGGGCCTCGATTACCCCTGGCGCTATCCGGAACTCATCGGGCACCTGACTCCCGAGGATATCCAGAAAGTGGCCGAAAAATATCTCCGGCCGGAAAAATATCTCCTGGTAGTAGTTGGAAACAAATCTGCCATGTCACCCCTGCCGGGCACCCTGCCCAGCCAGAAGAAAGAGGAGAAGAAGGATGAAGAAAAGCTGTCTCATAATTAGCCTCCTGGTAATGTGGGCCTTGTTGGGCTTAGGGCCCATAGGCCCGGCCCCCCAGCCGTCGTTGGCCCAGACCCAGGCCCCGGCCCCTGCCGTTCTGGCCCCGGATACCTTTGCCAATCTGGCCAAGCAGGTCTCGGGCGCGGTGGTCAATATCAGCGCTGAAAAAATAGTCAAGAACCAGATGCGCGAAATGTTCAAGGAAGGCGCCAAGCGGCCGAAACAGGGCCCGGCCCCGGAGATGCCCTTCGGTCCTGACGGCTCATTCCGGGATTTCCGGGATTTCTTCGATAAGTTTTTCGGTGAAATGCCCAAGAGCTACAAAGCTCGCAGTCTCGGTTCCGGCTTCATCATCGATCCCAAGGGCTACGTGGTGACCAATAACCACGTGGTGGAAGGCGCCGATAAGATCAAGATCATCCTGGTGGGAGGCAAGGAATACCAGGCCACCGTCAAGGGCCGGGACCCCAAAACCGACCTGGCCCTGATCCAGATCGTCAATCCGCCGGCGGAATTGCCGTTTCTCAAGCTGGGGGATTCCGACGCCATCCAGGTGGGTGACTGGGTCCTGGCCGTGGGCAACCCCTTTGGCCTGGGTCATACCGTTACCCAGGGGATTATCAGCGCCAAGGGCCGGGTTATCGGCGCCGGTCCCTATGACAATTTCCTCCAGACCGACGCCCCCATCAACCCGGGCAACAGCGGCGGCCCCCTCCTTAATCTCAAGGGAGAGGTGATCGGCATCAACACCGCGATCCTGGCCTCCGGACAGGGCATCGGGTTTGCCACCCCCAGCGCGATCGCCAAGTCCGTCATTCCCCAACTGGAGTCCAAGGGCAAAGTGGTTCGGGGCATGATCGGGGTGCAGGTCCAGAACGTCACCCCGGAGCTGGCCAAGTCCTTCGGGATGACCGAAGCCCATGGCGCCCTGGTGGCCGAAGTCAACCCCGACTCGCCGGCGAAAAAAGCCGGCATCCACCAGGGAGATATCATCATCGAATTCAATGGCCACCCCATCCATGAGATGAATGAATTGCCCCGGATGGTGGCGAACATAGCCCCGGGGGCTAAGGCCACTCTCAAGGTCCTGCGTGATGGCAAGGAGAAGACCCTGAACCTGACCATCGTGGAACTCACCGATGAACGGCAGGCTCAGACCAAAGAAGAAGGGAAGGCCGAGAAAACCCCTCTGGGTCTGGAGGTCCAGAACCTGACCCCGGCTCTGGCCCAGCAGTTTCGCCTCCGGGACAACAAGGGGGTGGTGGTGGTCCAGGTGGAGTCCGGCACCCCGGCCGCTGATGCCAACATCCGGCCGGGAGACCTGATTCTGGAAGTGAACGGCGCGGTCGTCGGCACCGTTAAGGAATATATGGAGGCCGTTGCCAAGGTGAAAAAAGACACCGTCGCCCGCTTTTTAATCAAGCGCGCTGGCCGCACCCTCTACCTGACGGTGGAGAACCCTAAATAATTACGCCGGTCCCTTAGGGGGACCGGCGCGCCGCAGATGGTCGCGGGAAGGGTGGTGACACACCGCCCTTCCTTTTCCTGATTAACGTTATTTCCGGTGGTCTGCAAACCGTAGCCCCCGGAGCCGAACTTCAACGGATGTTCCATTTTAAGGTGATGAAAAATATCCTATAACCTGTTGAAATACAAATATATACTAGGCCATTGACAGTTTTTTTCTGGTGGCTACATGGGTTTTCCTCAGGGGCAGGGTGTCCGGCAATTTAACCTGGGC
>JAHIKF010000129.1 GCA_018897875.1 Pseudomonadota bacterium
CCATCTTTATTCTGCCGTTTGGTAGTTCGCAAATACATGCCTACTCAGATACCATATACTACCATGCTATGTCAAGTTATATTTTATTAATCGTGTGCCTACAGGTTTTGACTAAAAATACCTCCTGCGTTTTCATAACCCCTTATAATCACTGACTTTCATAATTACGAAAGCCCTTAAATATGACTACTCACCCGAAACCCAGGTCATAGACAGCCATAGCCGCAAACTCGGATTGATTAATGCAGTGAAGATAGATTTCGGTTGTGGGTTCGATTTTCATGGCCCAGGATACGCTGGATAAACCCGAGGGGAATGTTGCAGTTATCCAGGAGTGAAGCTCCGGCATGTCTGGGCCAGCTCTTCGAAAACTGGAGTGGGGGAAATGTTAGAATCTCCTGAGCCCAAGGAGATTCGGAATGAAGAAGTGACCTGCCCCCGGCGGTTGTCAAGGAAAATCCGGGGGCAGGGGGCAGGGTCCAGAGAAGTGAAGTATCTGGGGTTCTGAGGAGCATCTATGCAAAACTATTCGATAAAATCATCTATCCGGCTGGTTTACTGACAAATTTCTGCTATCATCGCTGTGGTTAGAATGTTCGGCTACCAAAGAGGAAACTTGTCGGGGTTAGACTTGTGGACACCGAGTCGCAATCAAAAAATGCGGCACTGTAAGGGCGCACCCGCGTGTGCGCCCAAGCTGAGGGCGGACACTTGGGTCCGCCCCTACAACCGACAAATTACCTGTTTGATTGCAGCTTGGTGTTAATCCTCCAGCAGACCATACAGAAAAGTAACCGCAGTGGACGGTTGGCGGATCTTGACGTAAAAGGCGTCGTAGTTGCTGGTGCCGAGATTCTTATACGGGTACAGGGCATTCTTGACGGGGAAATTATCCGAGTTCGTAAAACCCGTGACATAGGCCTGGTCGCCCCGGTCCAGAGCTAGGCTCAGTCCCTGGTCGCTGCCGTCGCCGCCCAGGGGGCCGGAGAACAGCAGACTCCGGCCGTTGGCCCGGAACCGGGTCACGAAGGCGTCATAGGGGCCCCTAAGAGTGTTATATCCCGCGACCACGCCCTTGATAGGAAAATTGTCGGAGGCAGTAACCCCCGTCAGGGTGACTTCATCGGAGCGACCCACGGCAATAGAGTAACAGTGGTCCGCCTCGCTCCCCCCCAGAAAGGTGGAAAAGACCAGGGCGTCGCCGTTCGGTTCGAATTTAGTCAAAAAGGCGTCGGCTTTACCCCCGTTGACAGGGTATAAGGCGTTGTGGGTGGGGAACACGGTGGAGTAGGTATTGCCTCCCACATAAACGTGCCCGGTGGTGTCCAGAGCCACCGCATTGCCGTAATCACTTCCATTACCACCCAGGAAAGTGGAGAACGCCAGGCCTCCGAGGTCCGCCCGGATGCAGGTGACGAAGGCATCCGGAGTGAAGGCGTTGATGGTGTTATACAGGGCATTAGCCATGGGGAAGTTAGAGGAATTGGTGTTACCCGTGACGTAAATCTTCCCGGCGGGGCTCACCGCGATGCCGGCACCGTCATCACTACTGCTCCCCCCCAGATAGGTAGAAAAGAGCAGGGAGCCGCTGGGGCTGAACTTGCTCACAAAGGCATCCTTACCGTCGCCATAAGTAGGGAATAAAGCAGCTTGCACGGGAAAATTATTCGACATCGTATTCCCGGTAACGTAAACGTTTTTCGAGTCGTCCACCGCGATGCCGCGGCCGTAATCCGATGAAGTTCCTCCCAGGTAGGTAGAAAAGATCAGGGAGCCGCCATCCGCGGCCAGCTTGGTTACAAAGGCGTCATAGACACCTTCCTTATCTCCCTGATAAGCGCCTGTAGTGGGAAAATCTTCCGAATAGGTGTTGCCGGTGAGACAAATCCGACCTTCCAGGTCTACGGCGATGCCTCTGCCTTCCTCATCGTTATCCCCTCCCAGATAGGTGGAGAAAACCAGTCCGGAGCCGTCGCTCTTGAACTTGGTGACGAATACATCTTTCTTGCCACTGTATAAATATCTGGCATAGGCCTCGGGGAAGTTATTGTAGAGAATATGGGATTGCGTGTAGCCCGTTATCACGGCCTCCCCGGATTTATTCACGGCGATCGCCAGGCCGTAGTCCTCATAGCTTCCACCCAGATAGGTGGAATAGACCACCGGGTCGATGACCAGGGGATAGGCCGGATCAAACGATGCGACTTCAAAGCCGTACACGAGGTGGGCCGTCCCTTGCTGTACTCTAAACTTCCCCTCCCGGGCCACCCGCTGTCCGGCAATCTCCTGATAAACCATCGGCTTTTTCTGCATCAGCACCGAGCCATCCGGCAGGTTCAGGGCCAGGTCGCCCCCGGGGGTCACCTCCATGGTCTTGATCCCCTGATAGGCAAATTTTACTTGGCTTGGGTCGGCCCCCGGCTTAACCACCACGTCATATTCCAGTTCCTGCCCCTGGCCATAAAACTTCAGGTCAATGCCGGGATAAGCCTCCCGATAGATCACCGCTTTATAGGTAGGAATATTAGTGTGCCATTTCTTCGGGTCCTTCCCCATGAAGTAGTTGACCTTATATTCCTGGGGCTCCAGACCGGCCAGGGTCACCCCTTTCTGCATGCCCACCGGCAGCAGGCGCACTACGGCGGCGCGGTGACGATTCCCCGGCTGGTGGGGCGGTCCTGGATGGACCGGGTTAACCATCGCCTCTTTCTTCTGACCACTTTCGGCTCGGTTGAGGCCCAGGATCACCCCTTTGGGGGTAAAAAACATAGTCCGGCCGGCTCCTCGGTCGTAATACCGGACCTGCTGATCAAGCTGGCCCTTATTTTCGATAAAATATTGCGGCAGGCGGCCGTATTGCTCCATCAGCTGGAATCGCGCCCCGACCTGGTTCGGAGAAACAGTTGCCGCTGGCATTGCCGGGCTGTTGGAAATCGGGACCGAAACCCCTGGCGTTACCGCCTTAAAAGGCTCAACCCCAAAAAATAGCATGCCGCTCCCTAGGAGTGCCATGCAACAGCAAAGACTGGCAATTGCTGACCGTGACGAAATGTGCATAGATTTGCCTCTCGGTACGAGTAAATAATCATGGAAGTCATCAGTTAATGATTGACTGGTACGCAGTGGTGACAGAAAGGAAACTAATGTCGATTTGATTTAATTAGAATATTATACAACTGATCTTAATAGTCAATAAAAAATGTTACACAAACCGCACTTTCAACACAAATGAACTGCAGAGTAATTCGAATTAATTGTTTTTAGTACAAGACATATAAATCGCAGGGAACCGCCCTGATCGTTGAACGATTCAGTGGAGGTCGGGGTTATCGCCCCATGATGGGGCTCTCATGCAGTCGTCGTGGGGGTTATTTCGGTAAATATACTGCCTGGGCCCACAATCTTAAAAAATATCCGGGGCAATCATATTAATAGGGGGTAGTGGTCCCGGTCTCCGGGTCAAAGAAGTGAATTCGGTCGGGATCGATGGCCACTTCCAGGTCTTGGGCGGGCGTCGCAGGAACTGATGGGTCCAAAGCGGCCACGAATGGCGTCCGGTCGCGGCCGCTTTGGGGATCGGGCAGGGAGAAATGGACGTAGTTCACCGGACCCACGGTCTCAACCACTTCCACCCTGATCTTTAAAATCCCCGGGGCCGCAGTCTTGGCCTCGGAGGCGGGAATAAAATGCTCCGGCCTGAGTCCGGCGATGAGGTTTTTTTGCTGATATGGCTTTAATCCTGGGCGTTTTTGCAAGTAATCCGTTGGCAGGGACAGGGTCTGTCCCCCGAAATCCAGAAACAGGCCGTTCTCCCCTCTGGTTATCCGGGCGGTGATAAAATTCATGGCCGGAGAGCCGATGAACCCTGCCACAAACCGGTTGGCCGGGCGGTCATAAATTTCCCGGGGCGGGGCCACCTGCTGGAGCCTCCCTGAGTGCAGCACCGCCACCCGGTCCCCCATGGTCAGGGCTTCCGTCTGGTCGTGAGTCACATATAAAACGGTGGCTTGCAGCTCCCGCTGCAATTTGAGCAGCTCAATACGCATCTGCACCCGCAAGGCCGCGTCCAGATTGGAGAGGGGCTCATCCATCAAAAAGGCCTGGGGCGCCCGCACGATGGCCCGGCCCAGAGCCACCCGCTGGCGCTCGCCGCCGGAAAGCTCCCGGGGCTTCTTGTGCAGATGCTGGCCGAGGCCCAACTTCTCCGCCACCGACGCCACTGCGCCGCGAATCTCCTCCTGAGAGCGGCGGCGCATCTTCAGACTGAAGGCCAGGTTCTCAAATACCGTCATGTGGGGATACAGGGCGTAAGTCTGAAAGACCATGGCCAGGTCCCGCTCCTGGGGCGGCAGGTCATTTACCACTCGCCCGCCCACGGTGATGGTGCCCGAGGTGGGCCGCTCCAGCCCGGCGACGCAGCGCAGCACCGTGGACTTGCCGCATCCCGAGGGCCCCACCAGCACCAGGAACTCCCCGTCGGCCACCGCCAAATCGAAGTCCTGCAGAGCTACGACGCCGTTGGGGTAGGTTTTGTTCAGTCCGGTGATGACGATTTCGCCCATGGCTTTTATCCTTTGAGGGCTCCGGCGGTGAGGCCGGAGATAATGCGGCGCTGCAGGACCAAGACCAGCACCGCCACCGGCACGGTCACCACCGTCACCGCAGCCAGAATCTGGCCCCAGGGCACGGTGTGATAGCCGGAAAACATCACGATGGCCACCGGGATGGTGCGGGAGGCGTCGTTGGTGGTGAACGCCAGGGCAAAAAGGAACTCGTTCCAGCAATAAATAAAGGTGAGGATGGCGGTGGTGAAGATGCCGGGCGCGGCCAGGGGCAGGGTGACTTCCCAGAAGGTGCGCAGCGGCCCGGCGCCATCCATCCGGGCAGCTTCCTCCAGCTCAAAAGGGATCTGGCGGAAGAAGGCGGTGAGGAGCCAGACGGTCAAGGGCAGAGCAAAGGTGAGGTAAGGAAGGATCAGGGCCAGGTAGGTGTTGATTATCCGGGTTTTCTCCCAGAGGAGAAACAAGGGGCTGACGATGGCCACCGGTGGAAAGAGGCTCACCACCAGAATGAAACCCAGGATTATAGTTTTCCCCCTAAACTTGAGGCGGGCCAGACCATACGCCGCCAAGGCCCCCAATCCGACGCATATGCAGGTGGTGGCTCCGGCCACGACCACGGAATTGATGATGTTCAGGTAAAAGCGGCGTTCCAGGAAGATGGCCCGGTAGTTCTCCCAGGTGAAGGGCTGGGGCCAGAAAGGCGGATTGATTTGGAACAATTGAGGTCCGGGTTTGTAGGATGACAGCAGGGTCCAAAAAAAGGGGAAAAATGACAAGAGAATGAAGAGCCCGGTGATAATATAGACGGGGACCCCAGAGCGCCTCATGGCCGTGGCTCCTCTTTAATCTGCAGGCCCATGGTGTACAGATAGAAAAGTGCAAAAGCCAGGGAACCCAGGAAGATTACCACCGATAGAGCGGCGCCATACCCGAAGCGCATATCATTCAGTATGGCCTGGTAATTCAGGAAAGCCAGGGTTTCGGTAGCGGTGCCGGGGCCGCCGCCGGTGAGAGTGTAGATGTGGCCGAACACCATAAAGGCCTGGGCGGTGCGAAAAATCAAAGCCACCAGGATGGCGGGAGTGAGGAGCGGTAGGGTGATATGCCGGAAAACCTGCCAGCGGGAAGCTCCATCCATGCCCGCGGCCTCGTATAAATCTTCGGGGATCACCTGGAGCCCCGCCAACAGCATCAGGGTGATGAAGGGGGTATTTTTCCAGACGTCGGTGGCGATGATCACGGCCCAGGCGCTCGCCGGGTGAGCCAGGAGCACCTGCCAGGCCTCGGGGAGCCCCAGGAGTCTCAGGCCCATGGGGATAAGGCCGAAGGCCGGGTTGATCAGGAACAGCCACATCACCGCGGCCACCACCGTAGGGATGGCCCAGGGGAGAAGAACCGCGGCCCGGGTGAGACCGGTGAGGATCCGGGTCCGGTGGATGGCCAGAGCGGCCAGCAGACCCAGGGCCAGTTCCAGGCTTACGGAGACTACGGTGAACATGACCGTGTGAGCCAGGGCTTGCCAAAAACGGTCTGCGGCCAAGAGTTCCCGGTAGTTGGCCAGGCCGACCCAGCCTTGGTGCAGCCAGGGGAGCTTGATGATCTTTTGCTGGAAGGAAAGCCACAAGGTGTAGCCCAGGGGATAGAGCGCCACCAGGGCGATGACCAGCAGGGCCGGAGCCAGCAAAAGATAGCCCAATCTGGCCTCCCGGGAGAGCAGGACGCCGGGTTTCACTTTGCGGCTCCAGCCGGGCCAAAACGCCGCAGCACCCCAGCGATCTCGGCCTGACCCCGCTCTAAGGCCTCCTGCGGGGTCTCCTGGCGGGTCAGGGCCCGGGAAAAA
>JAHIKF010000013.1 GCA_018897875.1 Pseudomonadota bacterium
AGTGGGGGCAAAAACCGTGAAGGGGCCCGCCATCGACGTCAATTCCTGCACATTGGCTTTATCCACGAGACTTAGGAAAGTCTTATAGTTTCCGGCGGCCGCCAGGGTATCATGCAGATTCGTGGGCGCTTGCGCCATGGCCATCCCCACGGGGATCAGGACCAACATCAGGGCCACTAAAGCAATTTTTACTTTCATTATTCTTCTCCTCTTGGTGAAATTTATGTTTCATGAGTTTTTCATCCCGTTAAGCGTTACCTGATCTCGGAAAACACACGTTGTTTTGCCTAACAAAGCACCATCAAACCTATACTTGCCAGCCACCTGCATCCCTGGCCGGTGCAACTCCTGGTCGATTCCCTCAGTCCGATTACAGCCGCCCAAGGAGGAACAGGATGAGAACCACTATCAGGACCGTCCCTAAAATACCAGTCGGGGCATAGCCCCAACTCCTGCTTATGAGGCCAGGTAGGCAGGGCGCCGACAAGAAAGAGGATGAGGATGATAACTACAATAGTGCCTAACATGGTATTTCTCCGTTGTGGTTAGCTTAAATTATGCGGCAGCCTTAACGGCTTTGACCGCCACTTTCCCGGTCCCGGCTATTGCCCGGGTTTCGGGGCCACTTTCCCGGGTTTGAGGAACTCTTTGGCGACAACTTTGCCGTTCATAAACTGGATGTTGATGGTAACGCCTTCTCCCTTCCACATGGCGGTGGCGCCGGAAACCACCGCCAAATCGATACTGGAGGAATCAGCGGGTTCTCCCAGAATGGCCTTGACTTCCGCCAGGGTCATGCCGGGTTTGATTTTATCGAAGTTTTCCTGGTTAATCTTGGCGCCCGAGCAGGCCATGAGGCCCAAGAAGAAAACCATTGCCAATGCGGCCGTCTTAAAACGTAACCGATGTTGTTCCATGGGATACCCCATACCTTAAAGAAAATGGGTCAGGTTAACGATGCACCAAACCTAAAATACCTATGACAATTAAGTAAAATGCCACAATGTAATTCAAGAGCCTGGGTATCAAGAGAATTAATATTCCCGCAATCAGTGAGACCACCGGCGTCAGATAAACAGTTGGGAACATTTCCCGTCTCCTTCTTAAAGATAAAGTTGATCATTGATTCATGATGATTGCTCAGGATGAATCAAGCCTATAGCCGCCCAAGGAGGAACAGGATGAGAAGCACTATCAGGACCGTCCCTAGGATACCGCTGGGGCCATAGCCCCAGTTTTGGCTATGTGGCCACCTGGGGAAGGCTCCAACCAGCAAAATAATGATAAGAACGAGCACAATCAGTCCCATTTTCATCTCCTTTGGCCGCAATCTCGGCGTACAGCCCGGGTATGGCTGAAGGGCTCATTTACTGCCAATGCTTCTTGAACTCCTTTTCAGCCTCTTCCTTGGTGATGCCGTATCTCTCCTGGATTTTGCCGAGGAGTTGATCGCGCTTTCCAGCCACGACGTCCAAATCATCGTCGGTGAGTTTGCCCCATTTCTCCCTAACCGTGCCTTTGAATTGCTTCCAGTTTCCGGCCACTTGATCCCAGTTCATAACTTGCCTCCTGTACCTGAGTATTTGCTGAATCATCTGTTGCCGCGACTGCTGCGGTGGCATCATGGGCGGGGGCGTCATCACCCTCTGACCCATCATCGGCGCGGGCTGCGGCTGAACCCCTGCCACCAGCGGGGCTGCAAACCCGTCCCAGAGTTAGCGGTCATGCTTTTTCATCTGGCCCGGGGGCATGTGCTGGCCTCCCCCTTGCTTTTTCATCTGGCCCGGGGGCATGTGCTGGCCTCCCTCATACTTCTTCATCTGGCCCGGGGGCATGGGGGCCCCGCCCCAGCCCGTTTTCTTCCCCTTGGCCCATCCTGGGGGCTGTTTAAAATACGGGGCCTCGATCCGGCGAAAACTCCGGGGAACGTCCTGGACCCGTTGCCACGGACCCGCCATGTTCCTGGTCTGATACCACCTGCCATCATGCTGGTAGTAATATCTCTGCCCATAGCGGAACAGGTCGGCGTTGGCATTGGGGGCGTAATGCACCCCTGGCGCTCCCGGGATGGGGGTCCATTGCGGCGTGAGTCCGGGAGGCAGCTGTGGCATGAAGGCGGCCCATTCTGGGGGCTGCCGAAAATAATTGGACTGGATTTGGCGAAAACTCCGGGGAACGTTCTTGACCCTTTGCCACGGACCCGCGATGTCCCGGCCCTGATACCAAGTGCCATCATTATGCTGGTAGTAATATCTGTTCTCATAACGGAACACATCGGCATTGGCATTGGGGGCGTACTGCACTCCCGGTGCTCCCGGGATTTGGGCCCATTGAAGAATGAGTCCGGAGAGCAGCTGCGGAATAAATTGCTGGGCGCTCACCGAAGCGGCGCTTAAGGCCAGTCCGGTTATTAACAACACCAGCATCAAAACCCTAAAAAGTGCTTTCATGGTCTTACTCCTTATTTTTTAAAAACCTGTTGACTCATCTATCGAATGCGTCTCGGGCTGGTTATCTTACGGTAAAACTCCCATCTCTCTGGGTGCTGCCGTAAGTGCTGTTAATCCGGCTGGTAACGGTATAGGTTCCCCGGGTGGCGTTGCCGGGCAGAGAATACGCCACCTGATCGGTAAAAGTGCCGTTCTGGTTATTTACCGTGGTTTGGTAGGGCTGCCCCACCGTGGACCCGCCGAAACGCACCTCCCGCACCAGGGTCACGGCCACCGGGTTGTTATCGGGAGTCAGAATGGTGTAGGTCATCCCCAATTGCACCTGCTGACCCGGCCTCACCGTCGAGGGATTGGCATCCACCCGATCGATGGAGACCACGTTGCCCTGCGCCGGCGTGTAGTTGTAAGACTGCGCCGCGGCCTGGCTTGAACGCGCCTGGCTGCTGCGGTGCTCGGCGTAGAGGAAACCACCCACCGCGCCCGCTACCCCGCCCGCGGCTGCGCCCACCCAGGCGCCGGTGCCGGCGTGGCCGGTGGCCGCGCCAACGATGGAGCCTATGGCCGCGCCGGTGGCCGCGCCGCCCAGGGCGCCGGCCCCGGCGGACCGGCCCGGATCATAGGTGCCGTCGGTGGCGCAACCGGCCAGAGAACCGATAAAGATAGAGATTAACGCTACCATTAAAGACTTGCGTACCATTGCTTTTGACTCCTTCTGGTGTAAAGCGGAATAGTCCAAAAATTTACCCATCTTCAGTCTGTCTCAATCGGCTTCGCAACGCCGGTAACCGGTCTCGGGTTAGCTGTTCGGCGGGCGTCGCCCCATCAGTCAGCCAATTCTCCTAATCCATTAATAATATCCGCCAGGGCTGGTCGCTGTGCAGGGGCTGCCTTGTAACGGTATTGCTGTCTAAGGTAACCGCGGCATTCCGTGCCAACGCACTGCCGTCCAGGGTTGCGCCGGTCTTCACCGTGATGGCAGTGTATGCCAATATGTTCCCTTTGAAGACAGAGGTCGTATCCAGAGTCGCTGAACTGCCGACCTGCCAAAAGATGTTGCGGGCCTGGGCGCCGCCGGCCAGAATCACCTGACGGCCGGTTCCCACGGTGAGTGTGGTCCCCATTTGGAAGATCCAGACCGCATTCGGGTTGCCCTGGGCGTCGAGCGTAAGATTCACTGACGTTATGTCAAACGCGGTTGCGGATTTATAGAGGCCAGGGGCCAGGGTCAGGCCGCCTAGTTCTTGGCCGGGTGAGATGGCACCTGTTGTCCGTCCAGCGGCGTCGTTATACGCGGTGGTCAAGTCGCCTTGGGCCCGGGCTGCGTAAGGATCGCCCAGGTGTACCGTCCCGGTCACGATTACGGGTGGATCTCCAACCACAAAACCAGTACCTGGCCACACCCCGACATCTCCATTAATCGTGCCGCCACCGGTGCTGGTAATCGTGGTACCGGCCAGAACCCCGAAATTGCCGGCCGATCCGAGCTCTACCGGCGCTTGACCTGCCGTCGCCTCTTGGTGCGGGAACAACATGACAACCGCAAGGACAAGGCCCATTAACATCCATTTCGCCCTATTCACTACCAGGAGCGACGGATACATGGTTTTCATGGTGCTTCCTCCTTTTCTGTATTAGACTCTTTTTTCGTTCGGATGTTACGGGAGCTTCCCGGCGTCGCTTGGGCAGTTTCCGTCGTAATAGCTAATCGCTCTTGGTTGTTCAGGCTCCTCTCCCGGCCTCGGGTTTCTCATTAGCCGGGATTATGCGGCAGCCTTCGCTGCGTCTGTCCTAACCTGGTTGGGACCTCTTTTACCAAGTTTGACCTGGCTCCGCATACCCTTCCGTGGGTCGCGCTATGGATAACATGAATAAGCATGTTATGGCGTTCCCGATGAAAAAGTGTATCCGTATGGGTACGACCACCAGGGAAGACCCCCCACTTCTTCGTCGGTGCCAAACTGCGTTTGGAACCGGCCGCACCTGACCCTTGCCGTCAATGCTCCCCCTTCCCTGGTCCCAAGCCCTGAAGGCCATGAAGAATGGGATATTGGGCCGCTTCCCCGGATCACAACAGCATCAAAGCATCTCGTTCTTCGGGGGTGAGTTCGCTTACCAAAGAGTCGAGGTGCATTCTTTCAAAATCGAATCCGGCGCTCTTGATGAGCTCTTGTCTCTTGGCCGCAGACTCAGCGGCCAGGATTTGCTTCTTGAATGCCGCATCGCGCCGCATCTTTTCCACAAAAGCTTTGGCTGATTCAATGGACATGACGACCTCCTTGGGGCTGAATTTTGGGACGCGAGAGACTCTCTGTCCTGGACAGGTCAGGGGGTAATCAACCCTGAGGCTTCTGGGGCCCCCGGCTTGGCCGGGGGTGGGCATCTGCACCCGCATGCACATGGGATTTACTCCGTGGTTATCCGGGTCCGCCGCACATCGAGCTTCGGCCCCTCAGCTGAAAAGTTGACGTCATAGTGATGGACTTCTCCGGCCTTGGTGGTCATATGGGGAAACCGCACATCCGAGGTGCTGCCGCTGGCGGTATAAGCCTTGAGGAACAAGATATAAGTCCCGGTTCTCCGGCCGATTACCCGCAGGTTATAAAAGCCGCTCATCGGATTACTCAGGTGGATGTCCTTGGTCATAGGACCCGTCCGGTCTCCGGAAGGATCGGTGAGCAGGAGTTCCCCCGGGGGGGAACCCCCAGTCTCGGATTCGATGCTGATGTCCAAGGTCTGGGCCGCGGCGGCGCTTGGAAAAAAGGCCGGGGCCGCGGCGATGAAAAGGCAGATCGCCAGCCAGGCGGATATTTTGGTTACTCGGTTCATGGTAATTTCCTCCGGTAGTATGGTTTAAGCGGTCTTATTTGTCTTCTGCATCAAGTTCCCGCATACGCTGCTCGGCGGCTTTCTGGCGCTGGCCGGCATCCTGCTGGCGCTTGACGGCGTCTTGCTTGCGCTTGCCGGTATCTTCCAGCTGTTTCGCCTCCCGTTCGCGCTCCTCCCATTGCTCTTGCCGCTTTTGCCGCAGATCTTGCAGTTGCTTGTCTTCAGTCGTCTTTGTATCGCTTTGGGCCAGGACCTGGCCCGCGAGCCCGAGATTGCCGGGGATTACCAATAAACCTGCCAGGAGCAACGCCCCCAGTCCCATGATCTTTTTCATCTGTCCCTCCTGCCAAGCCAAAATATCTGAGATAAGGATTATCGGCCAAACCATCCCCTGGGCCGCGCCCCCATCAGACCCACGATGCCTGTGACAATCAGGTAAACCGCCACAATAATGCTCAGCAGGCTGGGTTGAATCAAAATCAATATCCCGGCGATTAACGCCACGACTGGAGCAAAATATGGTTGGTATGGCATGTGCTCCTCCTTTAATTCCTCACTGCTATCGTAATGACGCCCTGGCTAAGTAAAAAAGAATGTCCTCGGGCACCGAATTTAAGAAAATTACTTCCCCACTCGGATACTGGAGAGTTCACCGATGAGACCAAAAACGCTCAGAAGCCACAAGACCACGACAATGACTACGACCGCATTCAAGATCGACTTAATGGAGCCCGCCATTGGAATGTAATTGTTGACGAGCCAGAGAAGAACACCAACTACGACCAATACTACTACTACATGGATTAAAGGCATGCTCTACTCCTTTATTGGGGGTCTACCTGCGAATAGCCCTCTGGCTGTTCAAGACCCGGGTGTAAGCAAACATGACTCTCCGGAGATCTGCGGCATGACCGGAAGCGAACGGTTAACCCTACGGATGGGAGAGGCTGCGCAGATAAGCTGATCTGTCGTCTCTTGGGCCTCTTCGCCTTGGAGCCGGTTGTGCCTCGCAGACACGAGGGCCATGGTCGCAAAGCCCAGGGAAAATCCCAGGAAAATGCCGCCGACTAAAATTCCGATGACCATGGCATTACCTCCTTTTAGTTTTAAGAAATCATGATTTTATGGCTGATAATGGTCCTAAAAATCAATCTTGCGCCACCGAGCCACCCCAACATTTCTTTTTCCCCGCCCGGGTTCGGCCCGGGGGCTTCATCCCTCTTTTAGCTCATGGGGAGAACGACTTGAACTTTGGCGCCTCCGGGCTGGGGTTCATACCGGATATCGCCGCCGTAACTCCGGAGGATTTCCCGGGATAAGCGGAGGCCGAGCCCCAGACCCCGGGCGCCCCCATTCCCTTTATCCTTTCCCGGCGGCAGGCTGGAGGACAAGGCGTGCCTGGTTTTTTGGGGCGGGACCGTCCCGCTGTTAAAGACTTGAAGGTGGAAATAAGGGTCGGCTCGGTCGTAGTCGATCTTCAGGGAACACCCCTTGCCCCCGTATTGGATGGCATTGTTGATCAGGTTCCGGAAAACGCTCCTCAGAGCCACCTTGTCGCCCTTGACGGTTCCCAGGTGGGCAGGCAAGAAATCCAGGTGATTTTCGAGAGCGACGCCATGCTTTTGCAAGTCGGGCCAGAGTTCATCCAGGACCGGGGCCACCACGTCCTCCCGGATGTGGCAGATGTCCAGGTCTGCATCACTTTCCTGGCACCGGAAAGCCTGCCGCAAAAACCCCTCCAGGAGGGTTTGCATCCCATCGGCTTTCTTGCCGGCGTCATCTAAGAGCCGGTCCGCATCGGCGTCAAGCCGCCCTTGGGCCAGGCGGCGGGACAGTTTTAAAGTTGCTTGCAGTTAGACCAGACCGCCCCTCAGGTCGTGGAAGAGGAGGGACAATTTGGTCAAGATCCGCCCATTGGTGGAGTTCAGCTTCCCCTGGATGGCCTCCGGATCGGCGGCGCGTCGGAGGGCTTTCAGGCAACCCGTGATGCGGCGCCAGACCTCCACCGGCCGGCAGGGCAGGAGAATGTAATCGTCCACCGCGAGCTTAAAGGCCTCCAGGGGGAGGCGGGCGTCCTGCCCCAGGATGATGAGCCTGGCTTCTGGGTTCAGGTCTTGCACCGCGTTCAGCAACGCCGGGGAGTCAACGGTTTTCCCCGGCAGCTTGACGATCACCAGACGGAAATATTTTCTGGTCAGCTCCGCCAGAGCCTCTACGGGACTGTCGGTGACGCAGGTCCGATAGCCCTTGTCCGCCAGGAGCAGGCCAATGGTCTTGAGAAAAGGTGAACCATCATTGACGATTAAAATATCTTCCGGTCTCAAGGCGTCTCCTTGAACATCCGAGGAAGGCTGGAATTTTCCAGGGAAGGTGAGAGTGAAGCGGATTCCCGCCGAGGTGTTCCAGTAAAGAGCGCGGCCAAGAAATCTGTGTTAATGGTATTATCCGCCCGGGGGCGGGGCAAATCTATGGACAGGATTGACCAACTGGGGAGATGAAAAATAACCATTCGCCACAGGCAAAAGCAACCATACGGAAAATTATGGAGAGAGGCCGAATTTTACCGGGGAAAGACGAAAGGGGATTACCGCGGGAGTGCTTTTTCCCTTCCCCCCAAAGCTGCCGGGGGCGGTGGGTCAGGCGGGAAGCCCTAATACCGTTTTCGGTTTTCAGTTTTCGGTTAAAATATTGTAAATTATCAGCTAGTTAGCAATTAAGTTTGTTGCAGCAGAAACCGAACTTGGTATAATCCTTCTTCCGAAACGGGCTTTTTCGGTGCTCCGGCTCGTGATGAAATCAAGGGGGGTCAGTGGTGATGCCCCGGCCGAGGGCGTACCTGATGAGGTCGGCCAGTCTCTTCAGGTTGAGTTTCCGCAAGATGTTTTCCCGGTGCCGTCGCACCGTGAAGACGCTGATATACAGCAGGTCCGCGATTTCTTTTGGAGTCTTGCCTTCCACCAGGAGCTTAACGATGGTCTTTTCCCGGGGGGACAGAGGATTGGGGTCGGCCGGATGGTCCCGCAAGGCCAGATCCGCCATCTCGGTGGACAGGAGGGTTGAGATGAATTTTCCCCCCCCCTGACCGTCTGGATGGCCCGCAAGAGCTCGAAGTCGGCGTCTTCTTTCAAGAGAAAGCCATCGGCCCCAGCCTCCAGGGCCTGATGGAGGAACTCCCTGGTCCGGTGCATGGTCAGGAATATGACCTTGACCCGGGGATAGAGCTTTTTGATCTCCCGGGTGGCTTCCAGGCCCCGGAGGTGGGGCATGGAGATGTCCAGGATGACTAGTTCCGGGAGCCGGGCCTTCAGGAGGTTGAGCAGCTCCAGGCCGTCGTTGGCCTCTCCCACCACTTCCAGGCCGGGGGTCTCTTCAATGATGCGCTTCACGCCTTGGCGGAACATGACGTGGTCGTCGGCCAGCATGATGGAGCAAACGTCCATTTATTCCCTCCCGGAGCCCAGGGGAAGGGTGAAGGCGATCCTGGTCCCCTGGTTTTCCCGGCTGATGATCTTGAGGGTGCCGCCCTGCATCTGGACCCGCTCTTCCATGGCCGCCAATCCCAGCCCCCGGTTCGGGTCATCCAGGGAGTGGATCCGGGAGGTGTCAAAGCCGCAGCCGTTGTCCTCCACCGTAAAGAGGGCGGCGGTGGGATTTCG
>JAHIKF010000130.1 GCA_018897875.1 Pseudomonadota bacterium
AATGCCTTATGGTTACTAAACCCGGCGACATCAGCTACTCCCTCTCCCCCCGCTTCGGGGGGAGAGGGTTGGGGTGAGGGGGGCAGAACAACCGCATGCAATTTTCTAACCGGACAATGCTGACAAATAATAGTCTTGTGATTGCTCTTTGGTGTTATAGAGAAGGCGTGCGCAACTGCACGAGAGATGGGGGTGGGCCCCCCGGAGCCGGCTTGGCGGAAGGCGCTGGGCCTCGACAAGACCCGAGAGCGGATGCTCATGGATAGGGAAATGCACCGGACCATGGACGCCGTTGCGGCAGAAGAGCATTAAATCTTAGCCGCCGCAATAAGGTGCAAAACCAACCAGCCGGGGCCTCAACCCCGGCTGGTGCATTTATGCCTCATTATCTCAAAGGACCATTCAATACCAATGGTCCCGGTTGATCCGAGGCCCGGCGGCCCCGCTGCCGCGCAGGTATCCGGTTTTTGTTCAGCCCGCGGTGCGCACCTTTCCCATCAATCGAGCATCAGTAACAACCACGGGTTGGCTTTGTTCGGATTGATGGCGTTGCCGTAACCGTAGGTAAAATTGCCGAAAATCGTAGGGCCGGTGAGCTCGCTGTAGGCGATCTTGAAATACCCGGCATCTCCCCAGGTGGTGTTCCAGCTATTTTTGACGCTGAAAGCGCCAAGCGTATCGTCATAGCCGGTCACCAGGACAAAGTGCCCCCCTTCATAATCGCCAGATACTTGAGTATACACTCCCGAACTATAGGAAAAAAAATCAGTATAGACTTTAAACCAGGCGACCACCGGACCGCCATGATAAATGGCGTTTTTGATAGTGGCTGCCGTGCCGCTGCCCGAAAGGGAGACGTATTGCCAGGAGGCGATTTTGTAGGCGCTGGACTGCCAATGGGGGCAGGCGTTGCTGCAAGCGCCGTCGGTGGCTGTATAGGGGTAACAGGTTTCCACGGTGGTGCCGGTATTCTTGAGGTAGTCGGAGGCGGTGGAGGCATTGCCGCCGCCGTCGCAGTCACCGCCGCCGCTGCAGGATAAGACGATCTGTTCCGACAGGTTCAAATCCCGCCCCGGCCAATTGAAGGTGATCAGGCTCTTCGCCTCCAGGGCGGCGACGGGGCCAAAGGCCCAGCAACTGCCGCAAGTCTGTTGATCCCGGACCGGGGTGACAAAATTTTTGCCGCCGACATCCCGCCAATCATAGGTTGCCGGAATGGCCGGGAGCGCGGCATAAGGATCCATCATCGGCGCCCCGGTGTCGAGATCCGGACTCCGCGCCCCCAGCAGCCTTTTTCTGGCCTCGGCCGGGAGCCGGGAGATGGGATTCTCCTTAGCGACCCATTTGGCCCGTTTTGCACTGATGGCCTGTTGAATAAGGTCGATCTCGGCAGCAAAAGCCTGGACCCCAATCAGGAGAAAGATACCGGTGAAAACAATCAACCAGGCCAATTCATGTTTTATTTTTCCTGATAGCATCGTCATCTCCAGTCTGTAAAATCATGTTAAACAGTATCTTCAGAGCTGAGGTCCAAAGTTCAGGGTTATGGTTTTGCGCCGCATTTTTGAGTCAGCTGCACCCAGTTACCTGGGACGCGGAATTGGGTTAAATGATCCGAAATTATGCGGCAGGCTTGGCCACGGCATTTTTCACCTCTTTGCCCGGCGGAAATCCCACAAAGTTTCTATTCTTGAAGCCGAATCTTGGCGCCGGCGACATGATACTATAAATTTCGCTGTAAAAGCAATTTCTTCCTGAATGTTGGGGACACTACACCATTAGAACCCGGACACCACTTTGCTGTGGAGCTTAAGGACCCCAGGCCAGCACCGCCCGGGAGTGGCGACCAAGGGGAAATGCGGAGACTACATGGATAAATCCGCCCCCCATGATTAAGAAGCCATGACTCGCACCTCATCCTCTTGATGAGTTTATAAAGAGGAGATCCAGCCTCCCTCGCCCCGCCAGACTGAACTTTATTTGCCGAATAAGCGCTTCCAGAACCCGCTTTTTTCCGGCTCCGGCGCTGGCAGACCCAGGTGCTGGCAGATCACGGCCTCCAGTTGAGCTTCAGCCACATCAGCGCCTTCCACCACGATCTCTTCGGCCACCATCACCGCCGGAGCCGTCGGCAGGTCCAATTCGAAATACTCGTCCGTCTGGTAGTCGGCGATGGGTTTGGAAATGGTCTCAATCTCGATGGCATACTTTTGGCCCAACCTGGGCATCATCTGGTGGAAATGCTTTCAGGGCTTGCCATTGGGCTCGTTCATAAAAAATCTGACCTTGAGCATGGTTGTTCTCCTTTTTGCTGCATTTTTCAAAAAGACCTTGACAAGGGTTTGATGCGGTAATATATAGTTAAGTAATCACTTAATTGCTTAATCGGATATCGTGCATGGAATGGGAAATCTCCGAAATGTTCAAGGTCTTGGCCGTGGAAACCAGGGTGAAGATTCTTGAACTCTTGAAGACCCAAGGCCCTTTGGGGGCCAAAGAAATTGCAAGACTGTTGGGCATCAGCCCCCCGGCGGCCTCGCAGCATCTCAAGATCCTGAAACAAGCCGGTCTGGTCCGGAGTGAGCGCCAGGGATATTGGATACCGTATGCCGTCAACCCTGAAACCCTGGAAAAATACCGGCGCCTGCTATCGGAAGTCTGCACCTGCGGCTGCCGGGGCAGCGGCCAATGGAAAGAACATGAGCGACGCGATACCCCTGTGGAGACCCTGGAGCAGTACGAACAAGACCTCCAAAATGAGTTGGAAACTGTTCGCCAGAGAATAAAAGAGTTGAAGCCGAAATAGGAGGGCCTACTTTTTTTTCCCAAATTGAATAAGTTGTTAATTAAATACCTAACCAAAAAGGAGGTGAGCATGATGGCTGAACAGAAAAGTACCTGTGGCTGCGGTTGCGCCTTGAAGAAAGGCAACGCCGAGGCCGCCAAACCCCAGCAGCAGGCGGAAAAGCCCAAGGAGAAGTAAGGCAATGGATTAACTTCGCCCAAGGGGGCGGGGTCGGGAAATAGTCCGCCCCCTTGGCTTATCGAGATTTTCCTTTGCCCATTCATCCCGCCCATTCCATTGAGGCTCCAGGGAATGCCTCACTTGTCCAAAGGCGGCAGTCCCAGATGCCGCCGGATCACCGCCTCCAAACCCTCATCCGAGATACTCGGCCCCTGGGCCGCAATCTCGTTTTCCACCATCACGGCCGGGGCTGCGGGCAGGCCCGTTGCCACGTAGGCTTCAGACTGATAGGCTTCCCGGGATTTGGCCACGGTCTCCACGTCAAGAGCGTATTTCTGCCCCAACCTGGGCATGATCTCGTGCAGCCGCTTTCAGGTCAGGCCGCAGGGATCGTTCATAAATACCCTGACTTTCAGCATGGTTGTTCTCCTTTACCGCGCTATTTTTTATCCACCGCAATCATGCGGTTAAGAAACTGCTCCGGCGGCAGATAATCCACCAGCCGCAGGCTCGGGCATTCTTTGCCCTGGCCGTCCAGAAAAACCACCGTGGGCACGCCTTTGACGGCGTAGTGGCTCAGTAAACGCTGATGCACCGGATTGCCTTTCTGGGTCAGGTCCACCTTGACCATGACAAAATCCCGGGCCGCCAGTTTTACCACCTCGGGATGATGAAAGGTGATGTCGTCCAATTCCCGGCAGGGGGTGCACCAGGTGGCGTAAAAATCGATGATCACCGGCTTGTGCTCTTTCACCGCTTGGGCCAGGAGTTGGTCCGAATATGGCTGCCAGGCTACTCCCGGGCCCCGCAGCGCCCAGGACCCCACCAGGAAGGTGGCGATGATTATTCCCAGCAGGGCTGCGATGGTCTTGAGCCATTGAAAACTCCGGAATGCGGCAACAGTGCGGTCCAGCCACCCCAGGTGAATGGCCGCAGCCAGCGCCACCGCAGCCAGCAGGAACACGCTGACGGATTCAGGCAGCAAAGGTTTGATGAAATAGGCCGCCATGCCCACCAGGACCCAGCCCATGAGCTTGCGCACCCAGAGCATCCACTCCCCCGACCGGGGCAGTCTCTCCAGGCTGCCGGAAAAGAGGGCCAGGATAAACAGGGGCAATCCCAACCCGAGGCTCAGGGTGAAGAAAACCAGAAAACCCAGCCAGGGTGAGCCCACGGAAGCTATCCAGGTTAAGAGTCCCAATACGAAGGGCCCGATACAGGGCGCCGCCACCACTCCCAGGGTCAGGCCCATAAACAGGCTGCCGAAGTAGCCGGCGTAGGATTTGGACGCCGCCTGCGTCAGGCTCCCGGGCAGGCGCAGTTCCCAGAAGCCGAAGAGGCTGGTGGCAAAGAAGACCAGGATGGCGGCCACCGCCACCAGCACCAGGGGATTTTGCAGCAGGGCCCCCATGAGCCCGCCGGTTAAAGCCGCCAGCACCCCCAGGGCGGAGTTGGTGACGGCCAGGCCCGCCAGGTACAGGAGGCCGTGGACCAGCAAGCGGCCCCGACCCTGGCCGCTCTTACCGCCAAAATATGACACGGTGATGGGGATGATGGGGTAGACGCAGGGAGTGAGGTTGAGCGCCATGCCGCCCATAAAGATGCCCAACAGGGTCCAAACCATGGCCCAGCCGGCGATCCCGCCGGGAGCATAGGCCTCGGGGGCGTAATCGCACAACCCCAGGGGATCGCTGGCCACCGGCAGGCCGCGCTTCTGCCACTCCGGAAACCCCAGGGGATCGCGGTAGACGTTTTTATAACCCAGCTTGACGGCCACCCGGGCCGCGGAGTCGCTCCGGACTCAGGCCAGGCCGGCTCAGTAAAATACTACCAACCGGTCCTGGTCCGGCCCCAGTAAGGCCGCCAGGCGGCCCCGGGACCGCCACCGGGACCAGGCAGTGGGCTCCAGGGGCAAATTGACCGCGCCCTGGATATGGCCGCTGCGATACTCCCAGTCCTGGCGGGTGTCCACCAGGAGTACCTTGGCGCGGTGCTGCCGGTAAAGTTCAGCCAGGGCCTCGGTAGTAATGAGGCGATAGCCGCCCTTAACGGCCTCGGCCTCCACCTCCGCCAGGGTCGTTTCCTGAGGAATAACCGGGCGATGGATATACCAGAGCGCCCCCAGGGTCAGGATCACGGCTGCCAGGGCTAAGAAAGTGGTGCCGCGGTTTCCCATGAACAACCCCCAGGCGCTTAGGACAACTTGCCTTCACGCTGCAGCTTCGAAATCAGAAAAGTCGCCCCTCTGAGCGACAACCCGAGATTATGCGCCAAGGCCTCGGGATTCACCATTCGGTGTTGGGTAAAGAGGGTAAGCACCTCGTGCTCCAGTTCATCCAGCCAGTCCTCGAACAGGACCAGGAGGTCTGGGTCGGCCACGGCCATGAGTTGTTTGGATTGGGCCACCCGGTCCACCAGCTTCTGACACATGTGCGTTGGATCGACACCTTCGTCCAGGCATTCCGCCAGTCAGAGGTGCACCATGCTGGCCACCTTGTCGTCGCCGGCGCCGCCGATGAGGTTAACCACGAAGTTAAGACGGTTCTCCTCCGAGACCGTGGGCAGGAGCTTTTTCAGCGTCGAGCCGATCTCATCCAAGGCTGCCTCCGGAGCCATCCGCGCCAATAATTCCTTGATTCCGGCCATCATGCGGTCAATCACCTCGCTTTATTAAAAGGTTGTCCTGGCAGCCAACAAATCCGTGGCCAGGTCTTTCAACGCCGCCAAAATCGGCACGATGCGGGCGTCGGCAATTTCGTAGTACACAAAGGGGCCGCGGCGCTCTACCTTGACCAGCAGCGACCGCCGCAGTTCCTTCAGATGATGGGACACCAGCGGCTGCGACAGGTTAAGCTCCTCCACGATACCGGAGACGGACTTTTTGGCCTCATGGACGCACAGCAGAATGCGCAGGCGGTTTTCATCCGACAGGCTCTTGGCCACGAAGGCCACCGTCGGAAGGAAATCCTCTAAAGGCATTAACCGGTTATGATGTAACTGCGGCAAAGCAGCCTCCGATTTTGCCCCGGTCTAGTGCTCATATATCAATAATCATTTATATACTTATCTGAATTTAATGTCCAAGGAAAAAAGGCAGAAATTTCTCGGTCGGGGGACGTACCTGTGCAGCGCTGTCCGGCAGCCTTTTGCCGTAAGGTTAAGAGGGTAGAGGAACCAAAGGCAGCTGCAGGCGTTAGCGTGAAAACCCAAATCCCCCTAAATCCCCCTTTACTAAAGGGGGACTTTCATACCCCCCTTTGAAAAAGGGGGGGCAGGGGGGATTTTTCATCTTCGGGGTGAGACACTTGTGGTTCATGGACGTTTAACCTGCGCCTACACAGGCTGGAAGCCTGTGCCACCAAAGGTTTTTCTCCGGCTGGTTGGAGCTCGGGAGGTAAGATCAAAAAAAACCGCGGCGCCTTAAGCACCGCGGTTCGTGATGTATCAAAAAGATTACTCCCTCTCGGCGGGGACCGGTTAGTCCTTCTTGCCGGGTTCGCTCTCCTCGGGTGGGGCTTCCTCTTCGGCCGGGGCCTCCACCACCACGACTTTCTCTTCCCTGGTGGCGGAGGCGACGACGATCGTCTCGGCGGGGTCGTCCAGGATTTTTACTCGGTCCGAAATGACGACGTCGCGCACGTGGATGCCCGCGCCGACCTCAGCCAGGCCGGAGATGTCGATCACGACCCGCTCCGGCAGGTCCTGGGGCATGCACTCGACCTCCAACTCGTTCATAACGGTGACGATTACGGCGCTGAACTCCTTGACCGCCGGGGCCGTGCCGGTCAGCTCGATGCCTACCTTGGTGGTAACCTTCTCAGTCATCGAGATGACCTGGAAGTCCACGTGCAGCAGGCGGTTTTTGAGATAATCCCGCTGCTTTTCGCGCACCAGCGCCGGGTACTTTTTACCGTCCAGATCGATCATCATCAGGCTGGACGAAGTCAGGTGGGAGAGTTTCAGCGTCGCCTCGTGAGCCTCCAGCATGACCGGGGTCGACTCGATGCCGTGCCCGTACAGCACAGCCGGGAGCTTCCCGGCCCGGCGCAGGGCGCCCACTTTCCTGCCGAGGACCTCCCGCTTGGTAGCTTTCAGAATAACTTTTTCCATGTCGTCTTACTCCTCGAGCGCCTTTCACTCAACGGACCTCAACCGGCTCAGCCCGCCAAATTATCCTCGCTCTTTTCTAAGATTGGTTCTGTATAGACCAGCTGCCGGTCCATCTCTGGATAGAATTGTGGACTCCGGCAAAGCACGTAACCAGGTAAAAAACCTCGCGGACCGCACTCTTGCCGGAGCACCTTTTTCCCTGATCTGGATCAACCCATCGGGGCTGGAAAAGTGTCCGTTGGTGAAGCCCGTCAGTGCATCTGCCGATTATAGCATTTGCCATAAATTCCTTCCGTTTGGAGGTTCTTAAATCCCCCTTTTTCAAAGGGGGACTTTAACAGCAAGCCCTTGTAGTTCCCCCCCTTTTTTAAAGGGGGCAGGGGGGATTATAAGGCTTTCCATAACGGAAAGAACTTTTGGCAATTGCTCTAAGTGGCTAACTCCATTATATAACCTATTATTTTACCAGTAATCCCATGAATGGTCAAGGAACAGACGCGATTTAAATGGGTTGGACACGGGAAATTGCCGGACAATCCCCCCGAAGCGGGGCTCATGGTCTGCCCCCCTCATCCGCCCTGGTACGCCCGGCCCTTACGGTCAAGCTCCCCCCAGGCAGGCCAGCAACTGGTCCCAGAGCTGGTCCCGGCCTTCCCGGGTGAGGGCCGAATACCAGATGACGCCGCCGGGGTCGACCCCCAGGGGCGCCAGGGCGTCGGTAAAAAGTTTTAACTGGCGGTTGCGCTCACCCCGCTTCAGTTTGTCGGCCTTGGTCATGACCGGAATCACCCGGCGCCCCCGTTCCCTCAAGAATTCCCAGAGGAACAACTCCTCGCCGGCAGGCAGCCTCCGGCTATCCTGGAGGAAGACCACCGCAACCAAAGACTCCCGCCGGGCCAGATATTCCAGCACCAGAGGCCCCCAACTCGCCTTGAGGTCCTTGGAAACCGCGGCATAGCCGAAGCCCGGCAGGTCCACGAAATTCCAGCACTGGTTGATCAGGAAAAAATTCAGGGCCCGGGTGCAGCCGGGCCGGGAACTGGTGCGCACCAGTTTTTTCCGCCCCAGCAGGCTGTTGATCAGCGTGGATTTTCCCACGTTGGAGCGCCCCAGAAAGGCCACTTCAGGCAGCCCCCCCGGGGGACACTGATTGCCGCGGTGGGCGCTAAGGCTGTACTCGGCGGAGATGATCTTGGGGATAGTCATAGTTGTGAACCGGCGGCCGGCTGTGCCAGAGTTTTATTTATTATAGCCCGGCTGTTTGATTAATTCCATGGCCGGAGCAGTTCCTCATGAACCTTTTGCCCACCCGTAACGCATAAAAAGTGGAAATCGTAATTGCGGCGGGCAGTGCCCGCCCTACAGGTAATTTTTGGGAGCACAACAGCTGGGGCGGTTGTTTTACAGAAAACGGAAAACGGGAAACAGAAAACTTTTCCGAACAGAATCCACCTCCGGCGCCGCGACCCGGCCAGGGGATTGCCGCCCCCGTCCTGCCGCCGTATCTGCCATAAATATTGACGGGCCTTACTCTTCCGGGTTAAGGTTAAAACGATAAATTCACCTGGAGGATGAAATTAGTGGCCTGGGGGTTATGGTTTCAATTCTGGTTAGTGCTGCTCACCTTTTGGGCCGGTCTATCGATCATTTTATGGTCCTACATCGACCGGGACAGCCCCATGATCCACCGCGCCACCCGGTGGTGGGGCCGCAACCTCCTCAATGTCGCCCATATCCCGGTCCAGGTGGAGGGCCTGGAGCACCTGGCGCCCGGACAGGCCTATGTCTTTGCCGCCAACCACCGCTCCAACTTCGACATCTTTGCGCTGGTCGCGGTCCTGCCGGGCCGGTTTCTCTGGGTGGCCAAAAAATCGCTCTTTCAGATCCCGGTCTTGGGCCAGGCCCTGAGCCGCATGGGCTCCATCTCGGTGGACCGGGATAACCTCCGTTCCGCGGTTAAGAGCCTGGACCGGGCCACGGCCATCGTCAAACGCGGCGTCTCCCTGATCATCTTTCCCGAAGGCACCCGGGCCATGACCCGGGAGCTTTTGCCCTTTAAGAAAGGGGTGTTCATCATGGCCATCAAGGCGGGGCAGCCCATTGTGCCGGTGAGCATCAGCGGCACCCGCTTCATCCAGCCTCGCGGGACCATCCGGATGATACCGGGACCGATAAAGGTGGTCATCTCTCCCCCCATCGCGCCGCAAACCTTTCGCCGCAAAGAGGACCTCATGGCCGCAGTGCGCCAGGCCATCGAGGCCCACTACGACCCCGACTTTCCCCATGGCCCCGGAAACCCCCAACCTTAGCTGGGTCGATCTGACCTTCCTGGGCGGCCTGGGAGAGATCGGCCTCAACCTGATGACCCTGGAGACCGACGACTACCTGGTGGTGGTGGACGCGGGCCTCATGTTCCCCGAGGACCAGATGCTGGGGATCGACATCGTCATCCCCGACTTCTCCTACCTGAGGGAGCGCCGGGACAAGGTGGCGGCCGTGGTCCTCACCCACGGCCACGAGGACCACATCGGCGCGGTGCCCTTTCTGCTCAAGGAAATCCCCGTACCGGTCTACGGCACCCCCCTGACCCTGGCCCTACTCAGAGAAAAACTCCGGGAGCATGGCTTGCTGGAGGAAGCCGACCTGCGGGAGATCATCCCTGGGGAGCCTCTGCCCCTGGGGCCGTTTGAATTCGAGTTCATCCGGGTGTGCCATTCCATCGTGGACGGCGTCGGGTTCGTGGTGCGCACCCCCCAGGGCCTCCTGGTCCATTCCGGCGATTTCAAGATCGACCAGACCCCGGTTTCCGGCGGCGCCATGGACCTGAACCGCTTTGCCCACTACGGCGAAGCGGGCGTTCTGGCCCTGATGTCCGACTCCACCAACGCCGAGCGGCCCGGGTACACGATTTCCGAGCGGGAGATCGGCATTACCCTGGAGGGCCTTATCCGGGAGGCGCCCGGCCGGGTCATCGTCACGGCCTTTGCCTCCCACATTCACCGGGTGCAGCAGATCGTCAACATCGCCGCCAAGTTCGGGCGCCAGGTGCTGTTCAACGGCAAGTCCATGCTGGTCAACACCCGGCTGGCCAAGGAACTGGGCTACCTGGACGTCCCCTCCGGCCTGGAAATCACCGTGGGGGACCTGGAACGGTTGCCGCCCTCCCGGACCATCATCGTCACCACCGGCAGCCAGGGAGAGCCCCTGAGCGCCCTGGCCCGCATCGCCATGGAGGCCCACAAGCAGGTCCACATCCAGGCCGGCGACCTGGTGATCCTGTCCTCCAAGTTCATCCCCGGCAACGAACGGGCCATCACCACGGTGATCAACAATCTCTACCGCCTGGGGGCCGAGGTGGTGTACCAGGGGTTAGCCGACATCCACACCTCGGGGCACGCTTCTCAGGAGGAACTGAAGCTGTTGCTCAACCTCACCCGGCCCCGCTTCTTCATCCCCATCCACGGGGAGATGCGCCACCTCGTCAAGCACGCCCGGCTGGCCCGGGCCATGGGGGTCGCCGACGACGGCATCCTCCTGGCCACCGACGGCGCCCAGGTCCGATTCGACTCCCGGGGAGCGACCTTTAAGGACCGGGTGGACACCGGCCGGGTCTTCGTGGACGGCAAAGGGGTGGGGGACGTCAGCCGCATCGTGCTCCGGGACCGCCGCCTCCTGGCCGCGGACGGCCTGGTGATCGCCCTCGCGGCGGTGGACCCGGTGGCCGGCAAGATCGTCACCGAGCCGGACCTTATCACCCGGGGCTTCACCCTGGAAGAAGAGCAGGCGTCCCTGTTGGAGCAGGCCCGCAAGATCTTCCGGGAGATTCTTCTCAAGGCCCTGACCGAACCCACCCAGGACTGGCTGGAGGTCCAGACCCAGGTGAGCAAGGCCCTGAGGAAACTCTTCTTCAAATCCCTGGAGCGCCGCCCCATGATCCTGCCGCTGATCCTGACCCTGTAGCACAAGACTTCTCGCCCTGATTCATTTCCCTTTATTCTTCAAGCAGCTTGAATTTGATAATTTTATCCTTACCCTATCTGATAACCGCAGTGTGGAAATCACTCTGAGGGTGGTCGCAAAAACTGTTGGTTCCGGACCAGATGGGTGATAAGGCAGAAACTGTGTACTTGCCCTGGCACAATGGCACAATACCTGGAAGAAATTGTTGTTAAATAATTTTTGTCAAGGCCGCTGTATATATGTTATGCAGGTGTTATAGGGTAATAAACCGACAATTTATGCACCGTGGGCTGCGGAATTATTTTCTTACTGGGGGGTAAGGATGGTGAAGTGCAGCCAGTGCCGGTATGTGTTGGCAGTGGGGGTGTTGTGGTTGGGGCTGGGGCTGGGCCACGGCGCCGGCAGTCAGGCCTGGGCCCAGACGACCAATGTCGGCCTGCCGCCGGATTTGCAGGCCCTCATCGCTGAGTCCCTCAAGGCCAATCCGGAAATCAAGCAGAAGTCCCAATTGAAAGCCGCGGCCCAGGAAACCATCAAGCCCGCCGGGTCCCTGGACAACCCCCAGGCGGGCTTCGCCCTCCTGAACCTGCCCACCGACACCTGGAGCTTCGCCCAGGAACCCATGACCCAGAAGGCCTTCAGCCTGTCCCAAAAGATTCCCTTTCCCGGCAAGCGCCGCCTCCGGTCCGAAGTGGCCGAAGAGCAGGCCCGCTCCGACGACCTGGCTTACAAGGATAAGATGAACGAAGTCCGGGCCCTGGTGATCCAGCGGTACTGGAGCCTGGCCCTGACCTACAGCGGCTACGATATCACCGAGCGCAACAAGCAGTTCTGGGAACAAGTGGTCCAGGTGGCGGAAACCCGCTACAGCGTAGGCCAGGCCCGGCAGCCGGATGTCCTTCAGGCCCAGGTGGAACTGGGGAATTACCTCAATCGATTGCTGCAGTGGCGCCAGCGCCAGGAGTCGTTTGTGGCCGACCTGAACGCCCTGCGCTCCCAACCGCCCCAGACCCCCATGCCCAAACCCCAGGCCCTGAAAGCCAGGCCCTTGAATCTTAAGCTGGCCGACCTCCTGGCCCAGGCAAAATCTCGGCCTCAGCTGGAGGCCTTTAAGGCCCTCATCACCCGCCAGGACAAGGCGGTGGAACTGGCCCGCAAAGACTACTACCCCGATTTTAACGTCGGGGTGGCTTACGGCCTCCGGGAGAAGCTGGACCCCCCGGTGAACCGCAACCAGGCGGATTTTTTCACCACCACGTTTATGTTAGATATCCCCATCTGGCGGGGCTCCAAGATTGAGCCGAAGATCCGGGAGCAGTTGGAGCGGAAGGGCGCGGCCCAAGAGGCCTATAATGCTTTCTGGGACCGCCTGGGGGCTGCGGTCAAGGACCGCTTCGTCAAGCTGCAGCGGCTGGACCAGCAGATCACCCTCTATGACCGGGGCATCATCCCCCAGGCCCGGCAGGCCGCGTCCGCCTCCCTGGCCGACTACTCCGTGGGCCAGCTGGATTTCGCCCGGATGTACCAGAACCAGATCGCGGCCTTTAACGCCGACCTGGCCCTCCAGGAATTTCTCAAGGATTTTGAAGAAAACTGGGCCGAATTGGAGTGGCTGGTGGGCGCCGAATTACCACGTTCGGCCGGAGGAAGCAAATGACGCCAGCGTCTCGAGGCAAAGCCTGGTGGGGGTTGGGACTGGTTCTGGTCCTGGTTATCCTGGGGGGGTTATACTTCTCCGGCTTAGTGCCCCTGCCGTTCGCCCAGCCAAAGCCGAAAGCCCTCTGTTACGTGTCGCCCAAGAACCCCAATTTCATCAAAGAGACCCCCGGCAAGGACCCCGAAGGCAATGAACTGGTGCCGGTCTATGCCACGCCAACCGGAGCGCAAAAGCCCACCGGCTCGGCCGTAGCGGTTGCTCCCAAGGCAGAGCGGAAAATCAAATACTGGGTAGCTCCCATGGACCCCGGCTATATCCGGGACAAGTCGGGGAAATCCCCTATGGGC
>JAHIKF010000131.1 GCA_018897875.1 Pseudomonadota bacterium
GATGTCCGAAGACGTGCAGAAAAAGCTCTTCCATCCCTTTTACACCACCAAGGATAAAGGCACCGGCCTGGGGCTGGCGGTGATCAACAAGATTGTCACCGATCACCACGGCACCATTACGGTGGACAGCGTCGCCGGAAGTGGCAGTACCTTCACCGTGAGGTTACCGAAAAAAGCCGCTGATGCTGCGTAAGCGCTCGCCCCACCGCGAAACTCCGTCCCAGGAACAAAAAAAACGCCGCCGGGAACGCGTCCTCATCGCCATATCGCTGATCCTGGTGGTGGCCATTACCTCATTGGAAGTCCACCTGGTGCATCGGGGCGGCCAGCCGGTGACCGGCAGTCTCCTGGCGTTCGGCCTGCTTAATATCAATACCTTCCTCCTGCTCCTGTTCACCTTCCTCATTTTCCGCCACCTGGCCAAGCTCTTTTTCGAGAGGCGCCGCAAAGTCTTCGGCTCCCGCCTGCGGACCCGGCTGGTTCTGGCCTTCATTACCTTGACCCTGCTGCCCACCCTCTTTCTCTTCGTCATGGCCTGGCAACTGATGTCCAGCCGGGTGGACTACTCCTGGGACCGCCAGGTGGAACTGTCCCTGGATCAAGCCCTGGCCGTGAGCCGCACCGTGTCTCAGCAGCTGAAAGGCAAGCTTTTAGCCTCCGGCCGGGAGGTGAGCCTGGAGTTGGCCAATAGAGCGGGCTGGCGCCAGGAAGAACCGGGTTCCCTGGAAGCTTTCTTCAAACAACGCCGGGAGGATTTTCACCTGACCGGCCTGGAGCTCCTCGATCCCCAAGGAACGGTAGTGGCCGCGAGCTTCACTTCAGACCTGGACCGGCCACCGCCCCTCATCCCGCCGTCCGATGAACCGGCCGCCCCGGTGGCGGAAAAGGTCATCCGGCAGGTCATCCCCCAGGGAGAACTCTTGACCCTGTCGGTTCCCTTTCAGGACACCACCGGCTCCCTGGCAGGTTATGTGGTGGTGCGGCAACTTATCCCCCAGGATCAACTCCTGCAGATCGCGGCGGCGGCCAAGAGCCTCCAGGACCTGCGCCGGCGGCACCTGCTCTTCAGCCCCGTCAGAGTCAGTCATTACCTGACCCTGATCATCGTTACCCTCATCGCCATGATGGCCGCCATCTGGCTGGCCTTGTACATGGCCCGGGAGATTACCACCCCCATTCGCCAGCTGGCCGAAGGCACCGTGAAGGTGGCGGGGGGGGATTATGATATCCACATCGAACAGGAAAGCGGTGACGAAATCGGCTTCCTGGTGCAATCCTTCAACAAGATGACGCAGGACATGCAGCAGAGCCAGTCTCAGTTGGCCGCGACCTACCGGCAGTTAAGCGACAGCCACGCCCTGATTTCCACCCAGAAGCGGGATATGGAAATCCTGCTCAAAAATGTGGCTGCCGGGGTGATTGGTATCGACGCGGCCGGGCGGGTGACCAACATCAACGATTCCGCCGCCCAGATGCTGCGTCTCAAACGCGAAGATATCCTGGGCCAGGATTGCCGGATGCTTTTGCCTCCCGGGGAATTTAACCGCATGGCCGACGTGGTGGCCGCGGCCCGGAAATCTTCCCGGGGTACGGTGGAGAAGCCCCTGCACCTGGTTTTGCCGGATAAGACCCTCTATCTCCTGGTCAAAACCACGGCGCTGAGAGATGAGGCGGGCCAGGACCTGGGATTGGTGCTGGTGTTCGAGGACTTGACCGAGTTGGAAAGGGCCCAGCGGCTGGCGGCCTGGCGGGAGGTGGCCCGGCGGATCGCCCACGAAGTCAAGAACCCTCTGACGCCCATCAAACTGGCGGCCCAGCGCCTGCAGCGCCGTTTCACCGGCCGCCTGGGCGAGGATGCCCCCCTCTTTGACGAATGCACCCAGGTCATCATCAATCAGGCAGATGAGATCAAGAACCTGGTCAATGAATTTTCCCGGTTTGCCCGGCTGCCCCAGTTGAATCTGGCCCCCCAGGACCTCAACCAACTGGTCCAGGAAACCCTCCTCCTCTACCAGGAGGTCCAGCCCCGCATCACCCTGGAGTTTACCCCCGCCCCGGCCGTGCCTCCCCTGCTCCTGGACCGGGAGCAGGTCAAGCGGATGCTCCTGAACCTGCTGGATAACGCCCTGGGTTCCATGCCGGGGCGCGGCACCATTACCGTGTCGGTTACCGGGGACCCGGCCCAGGAGCGGGTGCAGCTCATCGTCGCCGATACCGGCGTCGGGGTTCCGGACCGGGACAAGATCCGGATCTTCGAACCTTACTTCTCCACCAAGCGGGGGGGCACCGGCCTGGGTCTGGCCATCGTCAACTCCATCGTGGCGGAGCACCAGGGCTTTCTCCGGGTGGAAGACAACGTGCCCCAGGGCACCAGGTTTATCATCTACATTCCCATGCACAGGGCCGATTATGCCGGGACCGCTGCTGGTAGTTGACGACGAGCCCCAGATCCTTCAGATGATCTCGGGTATCCTTCGGGATGAAGGCTTCGAGGTGATCACGGCCCCGGATGGGGAGGCTGCCCTCAGGCTGGTGGGCGAGGAGGCCCCGGACCTGGTGCTTCTGGACATCGCCCTGCCGGGCCTGGACGGCCTGGAGGTGCTTCAGGAACTGAAGCGCCATTACCCCTTCCTGCCGGTGGTGATCATTTCCGCCTACGGCTCGGTGGAAAACGCTGTGAAAGCCACCCGCCTGGGAGCCTATGACTTTATCGAAAAGCCGCCTCACGCCGACAAGATTCTCCTGACGGTGCGGAACGGCCTGGAACTGGCCCGCCTGTCCGAAGAGAACCGGCGGCTGCGCCAGCAGACGGCGCCGGCCCGGGAGATTATCGGCAAGAGCGAGCCCGTCCGGAAGCTGCGGGAGGCGCTGAACCTGGTGGCGCCCACCAACGCCAGCGTGCTCATCACCGGGGAAAACGGCACCGGCAAGGAACTGGTGGCCAGGGCCCTCCACGCCTTCAGCCGCCGGTCCCCACGCCCCTTCGTCGAGGTCAACTGCGCCGCTATTCCCGAAGACCTCATCGAAAGCGAGCTCTTCGGCCACGAGAAGGGGGCCTTTACCGGGGCCACGGACCGCCACCGGGGCAAATTCGATCTGGCCCATGAAGGTACCCTGTTCCTGGACGAAATCGGCGATATGAGCCTCAAGACCCAGGCCAAGATCCTGCGCATCCTGGAGGAGCAGCGCTTCGAGCGGGTGGGGGGCCAGCGGCCCATCCAGGTGGACGTGCGCATCGTGGCCGCCACCAACAAGAACCTGGAAGAAGAGATCGCCCGGGGGACTTTCCGGGAAGACCTCTACCACCGCATCAACGTCATTCCCCTCAACGTCCCGGCCCTGAGGGAGCGCCGGGAGGACATCCCCCTGCTGGCGGCCCACTTCCTCAAGGAACTGGCCCGGGAAAACGATGCCCCGGCCAAGACCTTCAGCCCCGAGGCCCTGGAGCTTCTGGCCGCCCAGCCCTGGCCGGGCAACGTCCGGGAGCTGAAAAACTTCGTCTGGCGCATGGCTATCCTGACCGCCGGGTCCTTCATCGAGGCGGCCGACCTGCCTCTCAGCGCCCAGGGCCTTACCCCGGAAGAGAGCGGCGAAGGCGCATTCATCGACCCTTTCCTCCTGGTGCCGTCCTTTCGGGAGGCCCGGGCCCTGTTTGAAAAACAGTTCCTGCGGCGCAAACTGGAGGAATGCCGGGGCAACGTCAGCCTGCTGGCCGAAAAGATCGGCCTGGAACGCTCCCACCTCTACCGCAAACTCAAATCCTACGGCCTGGAAGCGAAGAAGGACGGCTAGGGCAGACAAGTGACCGTAGGGCGGGAAAGCGCAGCGCATCCCGCCTTCGGCTTTCAACCCGCCGTTTGAAAAAAGGAGAACGAGGCGTTTGGCCGCGACGCTTTTGGGAACACGTCATCCGTGATGAGGGTGACTGTGAGCGTCATGTAGATTACGTCCACTATAATGCGGTAAAGCACGGTCATGTTACGAGGGTTGCGGATTGGCCTTATTCAAGTCTCCACCGTTACGTTCGAAGCGGTATTGATAACCTTGAATGGGCGGCAGATGATAACGTTAGGCGTCTAGAGACGGCATGATGCAAAAGGCGGGATGCGCTGTGCTTTCCCGCCCTACGGTCCTTATACTTCTGAACACGCCGATCACGCATAATCGCATCCTTTTCTTGGGTCGTCGAGCCAAATATACTGCCAATGATTCCCACCAAGATGATTGCGAGTATTACTATGGATTAATTCTGACGAATTCACCTTTATAATATAGCAGTTAGGATTATTTCCGGTTAACCCGGCTGGAGCCGAGACATTCGCGGAATACGGCAGGCTGGTAAAAACGTACCGGCCGCCTGGCGCCAGGGCCAGGCGGCCGGAAAGATAGGCTAATTTAGGAGTAGCAGGCTATTGATGCCGGGAGAAGCGATCACCGGGCTGGCTAAAAAGATCGGGTAATAGTTGCCCCAAACCACCTGGCCCCTGCTGTTGATGTATGGTCCCACATAGCCGACCCCCTGATCCAGAAGACAGGAACTCCCGTTCCGGTAGGCATAAAGATCTCCAGCCATCTGCCCCTGGTTCTGCAACCAGGTGATCCAACCGTTGTCGGCCAAGCCATAATTATAATGAGTATCGCCGTCATCGGTGATTTTTTTCGTGCTGCCGGCACCATAAAGATATAACTGCGCGTTGTTGCTGCCGTCCCCCCAGCCCCACAAGATTTGACCATTATTGTTCAAGGAGAAGGGGGCTAGGCCATCGTAATTAGTAGCGTCGAGATTGGTTATCTTGGTATTAGTGCCATTCCAAAGATAGAGATTATATACCGGGCTGCTGGAATTTCTCCAGGCCACCTGGCCCAGGTTGTTGATCTGCGGGGCGGAGCAATGCTGGCCCGGCGTATAGGCGATCACCTGAGTGGAGGCGCCATTGTAAAGGTAGACCCTGTTATCCCAATCCCATTCTTGGCTCCGGTTGCCGTGCCAGGTGACCCAGCCGTTATCATTGAGGCGCGGCGGCCCCTGCTGACTCAGGTCATTGGTGAGCCGCGTCACGCTTTCCCCGGTATAGAGGTACACGTCCCAGAGGTTGTTGTCTGGCGCGCCTGGCTGGTAGCTCTGCAGCCAGGCCACTTCCCCCCGGTTGTTCAGACACGGATATACACTACGCCAGCTATACTGCCCCTGATTGTCATTCAGCGGCTTATAGGTGCTGCCGTCATAGAGATAGACGTTGACATTCAAGCCGCTGGCATCGTAGTCGTACTGGCTCCAGGCGATCTGGCCCTGGTTGTTGATTTGCAGGCTTTCAATGCCGATATTCTTATCGGTGTTGGCGGTTATCTGGGTATTCTGACCGTTGCGGTAAAGGAAGATCTGACCGACCCCGGCCACATTCCCAACCCAGGCCACCAACCCCCGGTCATTGACGGCGAATCGCCCGTCGGCAAGGCCGTCGGAAGTGACGGTAGTTTTGTGATAGGACATCTGGGCGTTGGCGGCATTCGCCAGCCCCAGAGAAACGAAAAGACATAGTATGCCCTGGACCCACCTTAACCGCGACCAAGTATTTTTGCTCATCGGCAGCCTCTTAAGCAGGATTTGGGGAGGTGAAAGTATTCTCCCTCACCTACCCCCACAAATCTATCTCACAGTTAAAGAAAAATATATACAAAAAACCGAGATTATGCGGCCGCCTTGGCCACGCAGTCGAAAAATGGTTTTAGGGACCTCTTTGCTTCAATGAGAATCTCCCAAAGGTGCCATTCCTTAAGCCGACTCCTCTCATTGACGGCATAGTACCAGAAATTTCGCAGAAAAAGTAATTGTTCCTGAATTTTGGGTACACCACACTCTTAGAACCCGGATACTTCTTTGCTGTGGAGCTTAAGGACCCCAGGCCAGCACTGATCGGTAGTGGTGAGCCAGAGGGAAGGCGGAGGCCACATGGACATTCCACCTCCGGGCGTGACATGGCGTGCGGCGGCATTAAAGAATAGAAGCTATCTTGCCAAATTAGTAACTTCTCACAAATTACAAATAGTTATAGATATGATCTGAATAACCCAATGAGCGTTTAATTCTGGTTCCCAAGCAGGAGCTTGGGAACCAGAATTACCTGGGGAAAAATGACAAAAAACCTGTTGTCCCACCAGACGCCCGGGGCGGTCAACCCCCTGGCGAGCCTCGGCTTTCACAGCAGCAATTCCGGGGTCAGCCAGGAAAGGCCGCGCAGGGTCAGGCGCGGCCAGAAGCGGCTCAGGGGCTCCTGGTAGTAACGCACCTCTCGTCCATTATCCGCGGTAATCCACACGAGATCATCGTCTCCCAGGAGAGTCACCCGGTAGGTGCGGGTGGGGGAGATGCCCTTGGCAAACAGGCAGGCGGCCTGGTCAGCCAGTTCGGGGCTGTGGATGACGATGCCGTTCTGGGTATCGAGCTTCATGGAGCGCGGGTCAAAGTTAAAGGAGCCCACGAACACCGTCTGGTGATCCAGGACGAAGGTCTTGGCGTGCAAGGCTCCCCGGGACGAGCCGCCGTACTGGATGGAGGAGCCGCCGATCTGAATGCGGGAGGCCCCGCGCTGGATCAGGGAGCCGCCGCCCTGGATGAAGGAGTTGCAGAGTCGGCGGAAATCACCGCCGAACTGCCTGCGGTCCTGATCGTGCTGGAGCTGCACCAGCGTAGGCTTTATTTCGTAGAGTTCCACTCCCATGCGGAGGAGGTCCTTGCGGTAGCGCATATAGCCGATCTGGGCCAGGGGTGCGTCAGAGGAGAGGAAGGAGTTGGTAATGATCTTTATGGTCAGGTTGCGGCCCCGCATTTCTCTGAGCAATCGCATCCCAGCCTGGCCGGGCACGAAGTAGGGTGTGACCATGAGCAGCTCACTTTGGGCCGCGGCAAGGATTCCCTTGAGCTTCTGGGTCATTTTAGCTGTTTGACGTGAGTCATCGGGGTCGATGCACTTTAACGGATGGTCAGAGAGGACTTCCGCCTGCCCCCAGACCAGGGGGACCTTGCCGGCGTCGAGCCGTTTCAGGAGCTCGCTTGCTTGGACCTTGAGCCAGTAGGTCGACTTTTTTAGACACTCCCTCTGGGTTTCGAGGTCGCGGCGAGCACTCTTAAGGTCATCGGCGGTAGGCCGGCGCGAGACGAGGGCGCTGACGGGCATCGCCAGGACGCAGTTCCAGTGGTCGTCGAACGTCGCACTCACCCCGCGGGCTATCGGCCCCACGGCCATGAGATCAACGTCGTAGAAGTTGAATTCCTCGCTTGCCCCGAAGTATTCAGCCCCGATATTGCGCCCCCCCACGATGGCCACACTGTTGTCGGCGATGAACGCCTTGTTATGCATTCGCCCTCTGAGCCTTTGGGGTCCAAAGACCATCCTGAGGACGCGGGGCAGAAAGGTTCTTCGATGCGTTCCGAAGGGATTGAAGAGCCGCACCTCGATGTTGGGGTGGCTTGCCATCGTGGCCAGCAGCCAATCCGTCTCTGGCGTCTGGTGCCAATCGTCCAGCAGGAGACGCACTCTCACCCCGCGATCAGCCGCGGCCATGAGGCGGTTGTACACAAACTTACCCATGAGGTCGTCGTGAAAGATATAGTACTGCAGGTCGAGGGTCTTTTCCGCCCGGTCGATCATGAGGGCCCGGGCGGTAAAGGCATCGATGCCGGTGGGCAGGAGGTAGAATCCCGACGCCCCCGGGTGGTTAACCGCCTGGGCCTGAATCTTCTTCCCCAGGCTGGTCCCTTCGGGCCGGTAAAGGGCGCTGGAGACGGGGCGCGGGTAATCATACGGGATGCTGGCGCACCCGTTCAGGAGATAAAGAAGCAGCAAGCAAAGGGGAAGGAGGGCGGCTCTGGCCGCCTGGTGACGCACCATCGGCATTTTCTCCTGGGCCTGCATATAAAGTTCAAGGTTCAAGGGTCGAACTTTTCCGTAGGGTGCGTCCTACGCACCATTAGCTTGCGGCAGCGGCGGGTGAGTAGTCCGCCCTATCAATTTTTCATAATTTACGGGTGGTCCAGAGGCCCATGAATTACTGTTCCGTAGGGCTTTTAATGCCTGCCTGCCTCTTGATGCGGTCGATGTCTAATTTCTGAATCCAATTGGGCAGAATGCTCCAGATCGGGTGAAATCCGAAACCGCCCTCGGTCATCTCCCGGATCGCCTCGGCTTTGCTCCAACCCTGCACGGCGATGCGATAAACCGCGATCATGGTTCCCGTGCGGTCGGCCCCATGCTGACAGTGCACCAGAACCGGGGCGCGCTTGGGGTCGGTAACAATCTTCAGGAAACGAACCACTTCCTTCTCCTCGGGATGCCAGGCCTTCATGTAGATATGCTCGTAACCCAGTCCGGTATCGCCGATTTCGTCGCGATCCGAGTGAAAAGACCGCAGGTTGATGATGGTTTTGAGGCCCAAATTTTTTAAGTTTCGCATGCCTTGGGAGCTGGGTTGGTCGCCCCGATAGAGTTCGCCGGAAATCCGGTACAAGTTCGGCACCCCTTCCAGCGTGACTGGTTGCGCCCAAGTTTCAGGCCGATTGGCGGTTGGGGTGCTGGCGCAGCCAACCCACGTCAGCAGAAATACGCTGGCTGCGGCGATGACGGCGCCCCTTCTTATCTGACTCCGCGCCCGAACTTGGAGGCCCAAAGACACGTTAGCCGCGCCTCCTCCCGCGCCAGACCATCGCCAAAACCGAAAAGTCACGTCTGTCCCTTCCTCCTGGTGCTTGAAAACTTGTCAGACTCAATGGTTATCAGGCGAGCTCCTTGCCAGCCGATCTGTGGCTGGCCCAGCGAGGTCGAAGTCGCCAGGCTGCAATCAGACAAACGCGGCAAAATCCTCGATTTTTACTTTTTGTTGCGCTACTGCCTGGCCGATACGCTGCAGGTCGTCAAGATTCTCGACTGAATCGATTTTCTGGACCGCCTCCGGCTGGATGCACGCCAGACCTAACTCAGTCAGTCCCTTACAGGTCAGTTCGGCGTTATAGCGCAGGTAAGTGAAGAGTTTGGGGTTTGCCGGCCCCTGCTTGCCGATGAGATCGCCGATTTCCGAGTCCAGGGGATCGCCCGCCAGGCATTTGCCAAAGACCCGGCAGAGAAAATCCTGCTCGTTTAAGGCCGCGAACATCAGGGCCAGGGGCAGGGAGGCCGAGTGGTATAATATGTTCATCTCCGAGGGTTGGAGGTCGGCATTGGCCTTGGGGTTGGTGCCGGTGCCGATGGAAACCAAAAGAATCTGGTCCTCCCCCGCCGGCCAGTTGAGGTTGTAGGGTTCAACCGTGGCCATGAGAAAGGCTTGAAAGGCAGGGTTGTTGTAAGTGGTGAGGGCGCCATCAATAAAAATGAATTTCTCTGCACCCATCCGGACGACTTCGGGGGGGAAGAAACATGGCGCCGCGGTACTGGCTCGCACCAGCTGCCAGAGCGGGATATTCAGATTGCAGTCGGGGAGATCTCTTTGATTGTACTTGGCAAAAGGATTATTGGTGACCGGCCAGGGCGAATCCGTCGTGGCATTGCGCATAACCGCCATCACCAGGGTCTTGATTCTGTCGCTGCCGAGGGTCGTTTCCGCTCCGAACACCTCGTGGAGCTTCTGGGAGAGTTGCCTATCTTCGTATTTGTAGCGGAACCGCCGTAAGACGCTGGCCTGCTCGAACATCTGCCTGCCGGTGTCAAGATAGAAACTGCGGATGTCGGACACCGACATGCCCAGGGAGAGGGCGGTGCCGATAATCGCCCCGGTACTGGTTCCCGCAATAAAGTCGAAGTAATCAGCCAGCACGAAATCATCCCGGCGTCCTAATTTTTCTCGCAACAGACTTTCAATCCTGGCCAGTATTTCTATGGTGACGATACCCCGGATGCCGCCACCGTCCAACGCCAGGATGCGTTTGGGGCCTGTCGCGGTGATTCTCTCCAATAAAGTCATGAGCCCCTCCTTTCCCCTAAAATGCTTATGGGCCTCGAGTCAAGATCACAAATTATGCCGCCGCCTCGGCGCTACCGGTCTCAAAGCGCGCCCGGAACCTCTGGTTTCGGCAGCAACACCTGCTTAAGGAGTTTAGCTAAAGAAGAGCCCGAGCCCCAATCCCAGCCCGCCGCCTTCCCAGAACACGATGAAGGACACTAAAAGAGCTATAAAACACTATTACCGAATCCATCACCGACCGCAAGCAGGAACACCAGAAAAAATAAATAAGAGGGCGTCGCCTGCATGGGCGGCGCCCTTCTGTTCCTCCCCTCCCGCCCCCAGGTCTTTGCCAACCCCTCCTCAAAAGCCGGAGATCGGGGCCTTGCTGGCAGACCCCGAGGATTTATTCTGTATCAGAGCATTTTTCGTTCAGATGGAACTTCTGATGTGGAGCAGTGATCATTCAACGAAAAAATCAGCGGCTCACGTTATCCGTCCGCTGTAAATGCAAAATTAGGGCTCGCATTGTGTGGACTTTGAGAGCCTCAAATAATCCCAAATATACTCCCCGTAGTATTTTCCACTTTCATCCTTGTATCCCTGTTTGAAACCGCGCTTAAAATCAACCGAACCTCGGTTATATGCGATAGCCACAAACACCTGCTCCTCATCTGTCAGCATGGTCTTATCGCTGCCATAGGCGCGATTAAGAGCCGCCTGCAATTCGTGGATACAGTGCGCCAAGCAAGCATCAAAAGCATACCAGCGCCTTTTTAAGAAAAAGTCTGGATTCGTTTTAAAGAACTGGATGTCGTACTGGAATATGCCGAAGCCATGACAAAATTTTAGTGGATACATCTGGGCGATTTTATGAAAATCTGGGAAGTGCGCTCCCAGCAACTCCAACGCCTCACGGGCGACTTGAAACATCTTGTCGCCATGCGGCACAGCTATAAGCTCCTCTTGGTTCTTGGGAAAGGCACTTCGCTTCGGCGCGTCGAGCGTATCGCCGACACAGAGCTTGAGAACTTCTTCCACGGACAATTTTTCGTAGAGTCTTCCCCAGATGTAGCAGGTCTCTTGCAGAGCAATGGCGGTAAAAAGGTCCAGGGAGAAGAGCGTCTCCGCCGCCGCGGCAGAAATCTGCTCCCCAAACGTCCCCTTGAACCACCTGGTGGCATCTTGTATCCGTCCCAATGGTCATTACCCCTGTGATGATCGTTTCCTTAACGACCCCAAGAAGTTGTGAGCAAACCGCGCCAGGAGGTTGCAGGAGAACCTACAGACCGCTACGAGGTTTGCGAGTCAGCTTGATTGGCTTGTTAGCCACCAAAGCGTGCTTTCATGGCTTCATTGATCTGTGATAAGGACATGATCTTTCCCGGATTGCTGATTGAGCGAAATTGAACGTGCGGCCAGTCCTTTGGACTGGTCCAAAAACCTCCCGGAGTAAGCTGCATGGCCTTGGCCAAATCTGCATAAACCCGATAACCGTTAATGCCATTAATGAGCTTTTGCGGAGACCATTCAGCCTCACCATTCACCAGCCAAAAGCAATCGACGGCTTCTCCCCATTGGTGCCACGAGAAACCGGGTGGTGTATCTGTAACGGGGTCCCCATGCTGGGGCCCGACGCTTTTCAAACAATGAGCCAAGAAATCTGCCCCGCCTTGTTCAAAATCAGCAATTTTTTGCTGAATTTCTTCGGTGGACCGCGACTGCCGCCATAGGCGGGCTTGCTCAAACGGATCGCGTAGGGTAAAAAATACGCGCATTCCTACCCCACCTTGTTTACAGCGCGCCAGCAATTCAACCACTTTCGGTTTAAAATCGGGAATCAACTGGTCAAGATTTGCAGCCATAGTTTTTCCTCTATTAATAGTTTTATTATATATTGTTGCATTTATTTTCAATACATCGATTATCCCAAGTTTGCTTTTTCAATTAGGTTTTGATCACCGAGAAAGCGTCGCCATCGTTAACCGGGTCGCCCACCCCTCCTTTGAAGCGTATGGTCCGCTGACTCACCGGGTGACCCACCCATTGATCCCAGACGACCAGGCCCTCGGCATTTTGTGACACGTAAATGGCCGCGTGATTACCGTGCGAGTGGCTGGGGTAGACCCCGTTGATAAAGGTAGCAATGGCCGTGCCTGTGTCAATATTGGCATCTCTCACCTTTTCCCCTTCTTTCCACAATGAGGTCTGGGGTGCGCCGGAAACTTCCTTCACAAAGGCTACACACTGCCCATCTCCCACTACTTCCCCTTTATACTCTTCCGGATTTGAAGCAATAAAGGCCATATTTCACCTCCACTTTAAGGTAGATTTAGTTGCCCAGCTCAGCATTGAGGTGTTAACTCAAGGGCATTCTGCCAGCTCCCGGTCGGTCGCGAGGAGACCAAGCGGGATCGATGCCTCCCCTGTGTCAATAAAGTTCTTCAGGTTCATGTGTGCCCTCCATTTGTACCAGCATTCAGAAAATGGGGCTTCCAACCCGCTGGTTGCTGCATTCATGACTCCTAACGTCACAAATCAACCGCCGACCCAGCTGGGCCGGGACCGGTCCATATCATCTTTGATCTGCCTACATCGCCGCAACTTTTAATGCAGTCTCCACCATGTCGGCTGCTTTTGCGGCCAGCCTGATGGCTTCTGCTACTCCTTCTATTTGCTGGTCGGCGTTGCCAATATATTTTATGGCTATATTAAGGCCAGACAAGGCGGCTTGGTAAGCCTCGTTTTCTTCATCTAGGTCTTTCACCATAGCGGCATATGCCAATCTGGCCAATCTGTTCTGTTCTTGCAGAAGCTCTCTGCTTTCCTTCCCGGTCTGATTGACTGCCAAGTTATTCACTCGGGATGCCAAGCCTGCGGTTTTTTCGGCTAATTCATGGCTATTCATAGTCTTCCTCCTGATTATTTTTTGCTGAGATCACGATAAAATTTCATGCTCCTATCGGCTTCCCCGATTAAGGCTTTCAAAGCCTCCATAGAAGGTTGCATGTTATAAAGTTCCATGCGAATCGCCAAATGCGCTTCAGGAATCTTTGATATAGCCTGATTCATCAGGTCCAAGGAGGATTCGATCTCCTCTACTTCGGCAATGCGCTCCGCAATATCCAGGTCAAATTGGTATCGTCCTGCGCTGCCATAGGCAGGTCTGATAGGATTGGCATTGGCAATAATTGACTTAAGCATAGGATCGATTAATTCCTTTATCTTTTTATTGCTACCAACAATTAATCCTGAAAGCTTCTCCAGGTCATTCTGGGCAAAATCCATGACTGTCTTCAAGGCTTCTAATCTCTTGCGTTCTACTATTTGTCGGCCAATCACATTAACCAAAGTGCCGAATATTGCTGAAGCCTGCGCGCCATCAGAGGTGCTTAGCTTTTTGGAAGTTTCCATCAGGTTCTTTAAGCTTCCGGCAAGTTCTTGGGAGGCCTTATCAACATCGGATGCATAATCTTTTGAGGATAGCGCATACAAAACCGAGACATATTTAACTAAGACCTCGAAGGCCGATTCTCTGAATCTTAATCGAGGAACAATATCATTAATGGGTTTAAAGGTGTCTCGATCAATTGGTTTATCTGGAGCAGTGATAACTAAAAAATATCGCTGTAATTTTTCAATACGCGTATATGTATCAGTTGTATTATTTAAAATAGATTGGCTTGAATCTTTAAGTGCCGCATACTTACCAACCGGAATCTTAGCGCCACAGGCGCTGAACCATATGGTACACCCAAGAATAACGGGGATGATAAATGCCTTTGACAATGGAGAGCGCATTATTTTAATTTCTCCTTAATATAATCTTTTAAAGACTGCAATTCCTCAATTTATCCGCCAGGCAACCCGCAAGGCAAAGGCGACATTAAATATTCCATATAATACTATTTTATATAAAGCAATTTATAAATTAATTAACCAGGGAATCCCTAATTTTGCTTGCCGGAATTCCTAAATACTTTCCGGGGCTGAAATTGGGCGCCGAGATAGCTGGCCAGAGGAAAATATCCCTGGAACCGCCTCATCAGGTTAAGGAAATGGGGCAATTCCCCCCGCTCCTGGCCTCGATTCTTTATTTATATTGACAAGGAGGGCCACTTGAGTAATTATTCACAATGAGCCCATTTTCATTCGGGCAAGGCGAAGCTATGGCCATAGATCTGAACATCGTGATCGGCGGGGCCGCGGGGCAGGGGGTCCATACCATTACGGGGCTCCTGGCTAAAATCCTGGTGCGGCAGGGGTGCCAGGTCCTGTTTGTCCAGGACTACCAATCCCGCGTCCGGGGCGGCCATCTTTTCAACCGCATCCGCGTCTCCGATCAACCTTTGATATCCTCCCGGGAGGGCATTGATCTCTTAGTAGCCCTGAACCAGGAAACCATCCTGCTCCACAAAGACGAACTGGCGCCGGACGGGGTGATTATTTACGACGCCGCCGTGGTGGGGGAAGTGCCGGCGGGGGTGAACACCCTGGCGCTGACGGCCGGTGATCTGCTCCCGGAGCAGAAAGCCGCCGAAGTGGCCATCAATGCCGGGGCCTCCGGGGCGCTCCTGGGGCTGCTCAAGGTGCCGCTAGAACCCCTGATGGCCATGCTGTTGGAGGCCTTTGAGGCCAAGGGCAGCGAGGTGGTGGGTTGGAACCACAAGGCCGCCGCCGCCGGCTATCGCTTAGGCGCGGCGGCGGGCAATTCCCATTCCCTGGCGGGGATCACCGCCCCGCCCCAGCCCCGGCTTCTGCTCAGCGGTCATGAAGCCATCGCCGTGGGGGCCCTGGCCGCGGGTCTGCAGTTGATCTGCGGTTATCCCATGACTCCCTGGAGCAGCGTCCTGAACGCCATCGGCCAGCGGGCCGAGAAGTTCGGGGTGGTGGTGGAGCAGGCGGAAGACGAGATCGCCGCCATCAACCTGGCCATCGGCGCCTCCTACGCCGGGGTCCGGGCCATGACCGGCTCCTCCGGGGGCGGCTTCGCCCTGATGGTGGAAGCCCTGGGCCTGGCGGGCTGCTCCGAAACCCCTCTGGTCATCGTCGAGTCCCAGCGCCCCGGCCCCAGCACCGGCCTGCCCACCCGCACGGAGCAGGGCGATCTCAGTTTTATGCTGTACGCCGGGCAGGGGGACTTCCCCCGAGCAGTGTTGGCCCCGGGCACCCCGGCCCAGGGATTCGCCTTGACGGCCCGGGCCTTCAACCTGGCCGACCGCTACCAGCTGCCGGTGATCGTGATCACGGATCAATACTTCGGGGATACCAATTTCACCCACGAGTCGGGAGATTTTCCCGCCGCAGTCGAGATCGAGCGGGCCATCGACACCGGCCCGGTTGACGGCGTCTACGAACGCTATGCCCTGACCGCCAGCGGTATCTCGCCCCGGCGCCTCCCGGGCTTCGGCCCGGTGGTAGTGGCCGATTCCGATGAACACACGCCTGACGGCCACCTCACTGAGGATCTGGCGGTGCGGGTCGAGATGCATGACAAGCGTCTGCGCAAGCTTGCGGGGCTGGCCCAGGAGTTGGATGGCATCACTACCCTGGGCCCGGACGACGCCCTTCTGACC
>JAHIKF010000132.1 GCA_018897875.1 Pseudomonadota bacterium
ACCAGGATCAGGATGAAGCCCACCGGCTGCAGGTGGTCGTAAAGCCGGGCCAGATCCCGGGGCAGCACCAGGGCCAGGATGTGGGAGCCGTCCAGGGGCGGGATGGGGACCAGGTTGAACAGGGCCAGGAAAATATTGATGCTGACGCCGAAATAGGCCAGTTGCATGAGGCCCGGGTTCGCCAGGCCCATACGCAACACCACGGAGAAGATCGCAGCCAGAACCAGGTTGCTCAACGGCCCGGCGGCGCTCACCGCAAACTCACCCCAACGGTAATTGCGATAGTTGAGGGGGTTCACCGGCACCGGCTTGGCCCAGCCGAACAGGATGCCGGCGTGGGAGAGCAGGAGCAAGAGCGGCAGGATGATGGTCCCCACCATGTCGATGTGGGGGACGGGGTTCAGGGTGATGCGGCCCAGCATCCGGGCGGTGGGGTCGCCGTTTAACAGCGCCACGTAGCCGTGGGCCACCTCGTGGATAATGATGGAAAACAGGAGCACTACGGCCATGAGGGCCGCTTGCAGGAGGTAAGGGAGGCTCATCTCGGGCAGCATATCAGGTTTCCCGGATCAAGGCTTCTCCCGCGCCCCGCAGCCGCTCCAGCGCCTCCAGCGACGACGCCTCGAAATAGAAGCGCACCACCGGCTCGGTGCCGGAGGGCCGGAAACACACCCAGCTGCCGTCTTCCAGGAGATACTTGTGCCCGTCTAAGGTGATGTGCTCGGCCACGGCCAGGCCGGCGAACCGGGTTGGCGGGGTCTGGAGGCGGACCAGCAGCCGCTCTTTAACAACCGGGGTCAGGGAGAAATTGAGACGGCGGTTGTAGACCGGCCCTACCTTGGCAAACAGGTCGGCAATGAGTTCGGGAAGACCCTTGCCCTTCCGGGCCACCATTTCGGCGATCATGATCCCGGCCAGGATGCCGTCCTTTTCCGGCAGGTGGTGCTTCATGGAGAAGCCTTCGCTCTCCTCGCCTATCATGACCACCTGGTCGTTGTTGATATATTCCCCCAGGTGCTTAAAGCCCACCTTGGTGACGTATACCGGGCGGTTATACCTGGCGGCGATCCGGTCCAGCAGGTGAGTGGTGGCCACGCTGCGGGCCACGCCCCCGTCCCAGCCCCGGGTCTCGATGAGATAATCGAAGAGCAGGCCCAGGACGGTATTGGCGTCCCGATACACCCCGGCGCCGTCCATAACGCCGAAGCGGTCGGCGTCGGCGTCCACCGCCAGGCCCAGGTGCGCCCCGGTGGCCTTGACGCGGGCCGAGAGATCCTGGAGAAATTCCTCGCACGGCTCCGGCCGGTGCCCGCCGAAGTAGGCGTCCCGGTAGCCGTTGAGGAGTTCCACCTCCACCCCGGCCTCCTGGAGAAAGGCATCCAGGTAATCCCGGCCGGTGCCGTAGAGCACGTCCACCACCACCTTGAGGCCCGAGCCTCTCAACACCTCCAGGTCCACCAGCGTCTTGAGGTGCTCAAAATAATCGGCCCGGGGCTCCAGGTCGACGACCAGACCCTTTTCCCGGGCGTGAGCCACGGGCATGGTCTTGACCGCGGCAGGGGTAAGGGCGCCGATGCGGGACTCGATGGCGTTGGTCACCGTTGATGGGGCCGGACCTCCGGTGGCGGGCGAGAACTTGAGGCCGTTGTACTCCGGGGGATTGTGGCTGGCGGTGATGTTGATGCCACCGGCGCGCTTCCCTGCCTGGATGGCATAACTCACCACCGGCGTAGGGCAATCCCGGGTGGTGAGATGGCTGGTGATGCCGTTTCCCGCCATCACCTCCGCGGCGGTGGCGGCAAAGGCCTCGGACTGGAAGCGGGTATCGTAGCCGATCACCACTCCCTGATGCGCGAGGCCTTCTTGTTGCAGATAGTCGGCAATGGCCTGACACACCAAACGGGCGTTGGGAAAGGTGAAATCTTCCGCCAGAATACCCCGCCAACCCGAGGTCCCGAATTTAATTTCCGTCATCCTGGGCAATTCCTCAGCGATCCGTACAAGCTATTTCAAAACGGATTTTTCTGTCACCCTGAGCGAAGCTATGGATCTCAACTCATGGAAAATGCGAGATTTTTCGCTACGCTCAGAATGACATCGTATTGGAAGCCCGGGTTTTGAAACAGCTTCTAGTCAGGAGCCGGCAATCAGTGACCAGTTAATATCCATCTTGCTGCCGATAACTGACCACTGGCAACTGACCACTGGCAACTATAAATTACGTTCCCAAATCGTAGGATGCCAGATATTTTTCCTGTTCGGGAGTCAGCGTGTCGATATCCACCTGCATCGCCTCCAGTTTCAACCGGGCGATCTCTCTATCGATATCTTCCGGCACCGGATAGACCTGTTTGGCGAATTTCTGGTGGTTCCGGGTAATGAATTCCGCCGACAGGGCCTGGTTGGCAAAGCTCATATCCATGACCGCCGAGGGGTGACCTTCGGCTGCGGCCAGGTTGACCAGGCGGCCTTCCGCCAGGACATAGAGGCAGGTGCCGTTTTGCAGGGTAAATTCTTCCACCGCGTCCCGAATCTGACGCCGGGCGGTGCTGATGCGCTCCAGGGCCGGGATGTCGATTTCCACGTTGAAGTGCCCGGAATTGGAGAGGATGGCGCCGTCTTTCATGAGGACGAAATGCTCTTCCCGGATGACATTGATGTCGCCGGTGAGGGTGCAGAAGATGTCGCCGATCCTGGCGGCCCGCTCCATGGGGAGGACTTCGTAGCCGTCCATCAAGGCCTCCAGGGCCTTGAGGGGATTGACCTCGGTGATGACCACCCGGGCGCCCATACCCCGGGCTCGCATGGCCAGGCCCCGGCCGCACCAGCCATAACCGGCCACCACGAAGATGCTGCCGGACAACAGCCGGTTGGTGGCCCGCATGATGCCGTCGATGGTGCTCTGGCCGGTGCCGTAACGGTTGTCGAAGAGGTATTTGGTCATGGCGTCATTCACCGCGATGACCGGGTAGCGCAGCACCCCGTCCTTGGCCATGGCCTTGAGGCGGATCACCCCGGTGGTGGTCTCCTCGGTGCCGCCGAAAATATCGGCAATCAGGTCCTGGCGTTTGGTATGGATGGTGAAAACCAGATCGGCGCCGTCATCCATGGTCATCTGGGGTTTCACTTCCAGGGCCTGGTGGATGTGCCGGTAGTAGGTGTCGCCGTCTTCGCCTTTGATGGCAAAGGTGGGGATGCCTTCATGCTTGACCAGGTAAGCTGCCACGTCGTCCTGGGTGCTCAGGGGATTGGAGGCGCAGACATGCACCGTCGCGCCCCCGGCTTTCAAAGTGGCGGCCAGCACCCCCGTCTCGGTGGTGACATGGAGACACGCGGCGATCCTGACCCCGGCCAGGGGTTTTTCCCGCTCGAACCGTTCCCGGATGGCATTCAAGACCGGCATATCCCGCCGGGCCCACTCCACCCGCAGGCGGCCTTTATCAGCCAGATTAATATCTTTTACATCGTAATTCATGCGAGTCCTCATTTAGATTTAGCTGACGTAACTTCCGGATGGCAGGTGCAGACGGGGGAGGGGCCTTTGAGCCCGGCCTGTTCCCGCAGCACATCAATTTTGCTGATATATTCCCAGGTGAAGTCCGGATCGGTGCGGCCGAAATGGCCGTACGCCGCGGTTTTCTTGAAGATGGGGCGCTGGAGCTCCAGATACTGGATCATGGCGGCCGGCTTGAAGCTGAAGGTGCTCTTGATGATGTCCAGGAGCTTGTCTTCGGGGATTTCCGCGGTGCCGTAGGTATAGACCATGATGGACAACGGGTCGGGCAGGCCGATGGAGTAGGCCACCTGGACTTCGCAGCGCTTGGCCAGCCCCGCGGCCACCACGTTTTTGGCCACGTGGCGGAGCATGTAAGAGGTGGTGCGGTCTACCTTGGTGGGGTCTTTGCCCGAGAAGGCGCCGCCACCGTGATAGCCCCGGCCCCCGTAGGTGTCCACGATGATCTTGCGGCCGGTGATGCCGCAGTCGGCCATGGGGCCGCCCACCACGAACCGGCCGGTGGTGTTCACCAGGAATCGGGTGTCCACCAAAAGGTGCGCCGGGATGGTCTTCTTAATGACTTCCTCGATGATGGCTTCTTTCAGATCTGCATACTTGACGTCGGGATTATGTTGGGCCGCAATCACGACGGTGTGCACACTTTTGGGCATGCCGTTTTCATAGCGTATCGTCACCTGGGTCTTGCCATCGGGACGGAGAAACGGCAACTGGCCGTCTTTTCTGACCCTGGCCAGGCGCTCCGCCAGCCGGTGGGCGTACCAGATGGGCATGGGCATCAGGTTTTCGGTGGAGGTGGAAGCATAGCCGAACATCAAGCCCTGGTCGCCGGCCCCCTGCTCCGGGGTCAGCCCCCGCCCCTCGACCCCCATGGCGATGTCCGGTGACTGGCGGTCCAGGGAGGTGAGCACCGCGCAGGTTTCCCAGTCGAAGCCCATGGATGAATCGTTATAGCCGATCTCTTTGATGGTATCACGGACGATATCGGGGAAATCCAGTTGCGCGGTGGTGGTGATCTCTCCGGCAATCATGGCCAGGCCGGTGGTTACCAGAGTTTCGCAGGCCACCCGGGCAAACTTATCTTGGGCGATGATGGCATCTAAAATCGCGTCGGAGATCTGGTCCGCCACTTTGTCGGGATGCCCCTCGGTCACGGATTCCGAGGTGAAAAGAAATTCGGATTTGGCCATCCTTTTGGGACTCCTTTACAAGAATAATCGAAGCGCGGGATATCTCCCGCGCCTATCTAGATAATTTAACTTGACATTGAGAAAAAAGCGAGAGGTTTTTCAGCCGAGGTGGTATTTTTGAGGCGATTGTGACGGTCCACTATCACCACCTTGGGGTGGTGCCGTTCCAGCTCCGCACCCTCGTAGGTGGCGTAGGTGGTGATGATGATCAAATCTCCCACCGCGCCCTTGCGCGCCGCGGCCCCATTCAAACAGATCACCCCGGAATTCTCCTCGCCTTCGATGGCGTAGGTTTCAAACCGGTTGCCGTTGGAGATATTGTAGACGTGGACCATCTCGTATGGCAGGATGTCCGCGGCTCGCATCAGTTCCGCCGATATGGTGAGAGACCCCTCATAGTGAAGCTCGGCCTGGGTGATGGTGGCCCGGTGGATTTTGGATTTCATCATTACACGCAACATAACAGGGACTCCGATAACAAAGTATTGTCAATGAGGCGGGTCTGGTTGAGCCACACCGCCAACAGCAATCTGGCCTCGCCCCGGATGGCCTCCACTTCCTGGAGGGTTGTAGGGTCCACCAGGGCCACGTAGTCGATGCGGGTGCCGGGCGCCGCGTTAATAATCTGGCCTACCGCGGCAAGGATATTCTCCCGGCTCCGGGCCCCTGAGGCCACCAGTTCCCGGGCCGCCAGCAGCGCCCGATAGAGGCACAGGGCCGCAGCCCGTTCTTCCGGGGAGAGATAAGTGTTCCGGGAACTCATGGCCAGCCCGTCCGGCTCCCGGACGATGGGCCGGCCGACGATCTCCGTGTCCAGGTCGAGGTCCGCAGCCATCCGCCTGATGACCATCAACTGCTGGTAGTCCTTTTCCCCGAACACGGCCACATGGGGCGAAACCTGGTTCAGGAGCTTGAGCACCACGGTGGCCACGCCCTTAAAATGCCCCGGCCGCGAGGCGCCGCACAGGCCCTGCGACAGGGATTCCACTTCCACATACGTCTGATACCCCGGGGGATACATGGCCCCGGCCCCGAGGGTGTAGAGGCAGTCGACGCCGGCGTCCCGGGCCAGGCGCACGTCCCGGTCCAGATCCCGGGGGTAGCGCTCTAAATCTTCCTGGGGCCCGAACTGGGCCGGATTGACAAACAGGCTCACCACCAGGCGCTCCCCGATGGTCCGGCCGTATTCCATCAGGCTCCGGTGCCCCGGGTGGAAAAAGCCCATGGTGGGCACCAGAACGACTTTCAGGCCATGGCTCCGCCACTGCCGGGCCCGGCCTTGCATATCGTCAGGGTCGCTGATTATGTCCATAAAAAAACCCCAGACCGATTCTCCGGGGGGTTAGTAGCCGCCCGTCGAGTCTCAGTCCGCCTCAGGCAGGATCCAAGCTCTGGGTTAACTAACTATATTTACCATTTTTTCAATACTTCGTCAACGTCTTCATACATAGACCAACGACGGATCGTCATTTTTGCGTTCCACGATTTCGCCCATGACATACCCCTGTTCGTTGAGGCCCTGGAGGCGCAGGAGCACGTCGGCCACATATTCCTCGCCCACCACCACGATCAGGCCGATACCGTTGTTGAAGGTGCGCAGCATTTCGGCTTCGGGGATATTGCCCCGGTTTTTCAGCAGGTGGAAGATGGGAGGCACGGGCCAGGACTGCCGCTGCACCACCGCCTGGCAGGATTTGGGCAGGATGCGGGGCACATTATCGGTCAAGCCGCCGCCGGTAACGTGACAGATGCCGCTCAGGGGGAAATCCCGCAGCAGGTTGAGCACCGTCTCCACGTAGATGCGGGTGGGTTTGAGGAGTTCCTCTCCCAAGGGGCCGCCCAATTCCGGCATCTCATCCTCCAGCCGCAGGCGGTGGCGCTCCAGGAGGACCTGGCGGACCAGGGAGAAGCCGTTGGCGTGGAGGCCGCTGGAGGCCAGGCCGATTAACCGGTGGCCCACCGCGATAGATGAGCCGTCGATAATTTGATCCCGTTCCACCACCCCCACCACAAAGCCGGCCAGGTCATAATCGCCGGGCTGATAGATGCCGGGCATCTCGGCGGTCTCGCCGCCGATCAGGGAGCAGCGGGCCTGGCGGCACCCCTGGGTGATGCCCTCGATAATCAGGGTGGCGATTTCCGGCGACAACTGCCCCACGGCCAGGTAGTCCAGGAAGAACAGCGGGGTGGCGCCGTGGGCCACGATGTCGTTGGCGCACATGGCTACCAGGTCGATGCCGATGGTGTCATGGCGGTTCATCAGAACGGCGATTTTAATCTTGGTCCCCACCCCATCGGTGGAGGATACCAACACCGGGTCGCGATACCGGTCTGCCCCCAAGTGGAACATGCCGGCAAACGCGCCGATCTCCCCCAGAACCCCGGTGCGGTAAGTGGATCTCACCAGGGGTTTAATGCTTTTGATAAAGGTGTCGGCTTTGTCGATATCGACCCCGGCATCCTTATACGTACTGATGTCGGCCATCCCCCTGGTCTCCCCCTCAAAGGTGTTCGGGCCATGCTCTGATATGCTGGTGAAAAACCGCTACGGTTACGTTTCCGTCTCCGGCGGGCTATCGTCGTCTTCGGGTCCTTGGCAGGCGCAACCTCCTGCGGCCGGTTCCCCCGATTCCAGCCCCGACCCTTGCCCGCATGGTTGGCACGGTTGTCCCACGCGGTAATCGCCCCCCTGAATACAAATCGCCTTGCCGTGGACCAGGGCGTCGGCCACCGCCCGATGGGCCCGGGACAACATCCGGGTCACTGTAGGCCGGGAAACTTGCAGCCTTTGGGCCACCTCTTCCTGGGTCATTTCCAGGAAGTCGGCCAGGCGCATGGCCTCCAACTCGTCCACCGTGATCACTATCTGCTGCAGGGACCTCAGGGGAATGCCCCGGGGCTTAAAAAAAGTCACCCCCGGCTCAGTTTCCACCCACCGGCACTTTTTGGGTCTGCCCATTTTTTTACCTCACCCGTAATGTTCTATTTTTAAGGTAATCCGGCAAACTGTCAAGGATAAAGCGAAAATCTCCCTTGACACCTTCGAGCCATTGACGAACCGGGTAAGGGGACGTATGTTTAGAACATGATTTTGTTCTCCCAACGGTATAATGATAGTGATGGCGAATGATGGTGCGCGGTGCGCACCCTACATTTTCCGGAGAGAATTAACCGTATTGACGTAGGGGCGGGTTTAAAACCCGCCCTTATAACCTGAATTTGCCAGAGAAGGGTCGAAAAGGAGCTGGAGTTGAGCCGCACATACCAGGAGCAGGTGGAAGAATGCGTCCGATTCATCGGCCCGCGCCTGACCGCGGAGCCTTCGTGGGGAATTATCCTGGGGACCGGGCAGGGCCTCTGGGCCGGCCGGCTGGAGCGCGGGGGCAGCCTCCCTTATGAGGAGCTGCCGCATTTCCCGCCGGCCACCAGCCCCAGCCACCACGGCCGTCTCGGTTGGGGCCAAGTGTCCGGGAAAGAGGTCATGCTCTGCCAGGGCCGCTTCCATGCCTACGAAGGCTATTCCCTGCGCCAGGTGACCTTTCCGGTGCGGGTGATGGCGAGCCTGGGAGTCAAGAACCTCATCGTCACCAATGCCGCCGGCGGTCTCAATCCGCTCTTTAAGGCCGGCGACCTGATGCTCATCTGCGACCACATCAACCTGATGGGGGATAATCCCCTGGCGGGAGAAAATATCGACCCCTGGGGTCCCCGCTTCCCTGACCTGAGCCAGGTCTATGACCGGCGCCTGCGGGAGCAAGCCGAGGCCGTGGCCCGCCGCCTGGGTATCGGCTTACGCCAGGGGGTGTACGTGGCAGTCAAGGGCCCCAGCCTCGAGACCCCGGCGGAAACCCGGTTCCTGCGCCAGATCGGCGCCGATGCGGTGGGCATGTCCACGGTGCCCGAAGTCATCGCCGCGGTTCATGCCGGTCTCCGGGTTTTGGGGATCTCGGTGCTCAGCAATCTCAATCTGCCGGATGCCATGGCCCCCATCGCCATTGAGGCCATCATCGATACCGTGGCCCGGGCCGAACCCCAACTGGTGGAGTTGTTGCTGGGAGTGATGCAGGAAGATTCCTGACGATTGCCGCGGTTATTTTTTCTTTTTTGGCGTCCTTTTGGGTTTTTTGGCAGGTTTGGGAACTGCATTGGCCTCAGGGGACGGCGTGATTGCTGTTTTGGCGACAGCCTCCGCCGGCGGCTTAGATTCGGCCGGGACTGCTGCCGAGGGGGGCGCCGCGGCCGGCCCCATCACATAGACCCGCTGTGGCGCGGGAAGCTTGCTCAGGTCTTGCCCACAATGGGGACAAGACCTCAAGGGAAGGGGATTTTGCGCTTGGCACCCCGGGCATTTCAACCACAACCCCATCATTTACCTCCAAGGTTTTTTCTTACCAATAGCAAAACGTTGCCGATTCTTCAAGAAATTTATGTTTGCCCCGGCGGCTCAGCTAACTTTTGCGCCGGTAAAACCGAGTAGGGGCGCACCTGTGGGTTTGCCCTCCTGGGGGGACACGCAGATTCCCCCCACAAAAATTGTCCATTGATCGCCAAATGGTATAAAACAATGACGG
>JAHIKF010000133.1 GCA_018897875.1 Pseudomonadota bacterium
GGCGGAAAGAGAACAGTCCGTGGCCCTGGGCAAGGAACTGCTGGAGCGGGAGTTGCGCAAGTCCGGGGTCAGCCTGCAAAAGCTGGTGAAGGACGGGGACGACCTCAAACAGATAATCAAGGATTTGTCCTTTGTGGGGGTGGACGATCTCCTGGCGGCCATCGGCCACGGCAAGGTGTCCCCGGGGCAGGTGACCGGCCGGTTGTCCCGGCTGCACGCCCCGGCGGTGGAGGAGGAGATTCTCCCCGGGCCCCCGGTGAGTAAGGCCAGGGAAGAACCCGCCGGCCTCAAAATCAAAGACCTGGATGATCTCCTGATGCGGTTGGCCAACTGCTGCCAGCCCATCCCCGGCGACCCCATCATGGGCTACATCACCCGAGGCAAGGGGGTGACCATCCATCGGGCCGGCTGTCCCTATCTGGCCAGCACCGAGACCTTTCGCCACATTCCGGCCGAGTGGGACGGGGCCGGCGGGGCAAAAAAGCTCTATCGCGTGAAAATCCAGGTGGTTACCGTTGATAAGCCGGGCCTTCTGGCGGATATCACCAGTGCCTTGAAGGGCGCCGACGTCAACGTCACCAAGGCCTCGGTGGAGACCACCGCGGAAAACAAGGGGGTGGCGCAGTTCACCATTCAGGTGGCGGACCAGAACCACCTGGAGAAGGTCTTCGGCGCCCTGAAGCGTTTAAAAGAAGTAATTTCCGTACGGCGAATGACGGGGTGAAAAAAAGGGCGAAAAGGTTAAAAGGTCAAAAGGCGAAAAGGGAGTTAACCTTGATTTTATCCTTTTCGCCCTTTCCCCCGGCCCGGAAGAGGCTACAGACATGGAAAGAACCAGGGCTGCTCAAGCGGGTTTAATAACCTTGCCGGACCTTAAACACCGGGTGCACACCTGGATGTAGCGGACGGAACCCCGGGTCACGGCCCTGACCTTGCGCAGATTCGGTTTCCAGCGGCGTTTGGTGTGGTTATTGGCATGGCTGACGTTGTTCCCCACCGAGGGGTGTTTGCCGCAAATGTCACACATATAGGACATGACGCATCCTCCTTAAACTTTTTAAGTTTATAAAAATTTGCCCGGGAAGCAAGGGAAAAAGGTGGTTGTCGGTTGTCGGTTGTCAGTTTTCGGTTAAGAACCCAGGGTAATCAATGAATTACGAAAATTATGCAAAACTCGTTTTGTCATGTTGAGCGGAGCAAAGAAACATGAGATCCGTTAAGCACTTGTAGGGTGCGCACTGCGCACCACCCGGCGAACCAGAGCTTCGCCACCCATTGGCGTTACCCAGCAGGAACTGGGAAACGAGAGGATTAAAAGTAGGGCGGGCACTGCCCGCCATGTCATGGTGCGCGGTGCGCACCCTACATGACAGCTGACTTTGTTCCATCTCATCCAGTGGGGGTGAGGGTTAGGGTAATGGCAAGGGAAATTTAGGAGAGAGATGAGACCTGTCAAGGCGCATTATATCTGGGGCGTGGGGCTGATGCTGGTCCTGGTTTTGGGGTCGGCCGGAATGGTCCAGGCCCGGAGCCTGGACTCCCGGGAAGAGGCGGCCCTGTTCTCTCTAAGCGACCTGGGACCGGTGGACCTCTCGCCCAAGACGGTGACCGTGGAGGTCTATGTCGCCCCGGAGGCGGAGTTGGCCGACTGCCGCCGCATGCTGGCCCTGGTCTGGGAGCAGGTGGCCCAATTCTATGCCCGGATGGGAGTGAACCTGGTTCAGGCGCCGGGCCAGGCGCAGCCCGGAGTTCTGGCCCCGGCCAAACGCCTGCGGATTGAACTTTTGCCCGACCGGCAGTGGCTGAAACGGAGCTTTAAGGCCTTCGACGTGGCCCCGCCTTTTCAACTGCGCTTCCTGCAAGTCTGCCTGGATAAGTGCGCCTTCGCCCACCTGCAATTATCCACCATCCACGTCTCCTTCAAGCGGTTCAAGAAGGCGGAATTTTCCACCGACCCCAAGGACGCCGGCCTCAACCGACACTGGATGGCCAACCTGCTGATCCACGAACTGGGCCATTTGCTGGGCCTCTACCACTCCTTTGAGTTTACCGACGATCCCGTGGCGCTAGAGGCCGGGGCCACCAAGACCCCGAATTTCATGAGTCACGACATCGCCTTCAAGTCCAGCCTCGGGTGCGTGGACTTCCAGAAACGCCTGATCCACAGCTACCTGGGCGGGGGCCGGGTGTTCCAGCAATACCAGCAGGTGAACTTCGATCCCCTGAGCTACCTGGAACAGGTAAAGCGCTATAACGGCTATAAGGAGCCGCCGCCCAGCAAGACCGCCAAGGCCGGCAAGATCTCCTTTCGGATAAAGTCGGATAAGATCAGGACCTTTGACGACGATGATGAGGATGACGAGGACGGGGACGACGGAGTGGTTTGAGAACCAGGGGTCAGGGGGCAGGCGGTAGGGCGGGCGTCCCTGCCCGCCGCATTCGGTGCACAGGCTGGAAAGCCTGTGCCACCGGCAGAAAACAGTATATGTAGATATGTAGGGCGGGCACTGCCCGCCTTTTTCAGCGGCGGGCAATTCTCGTTCCCAAGTTGTACTTGGGAACGCCCTTGCGTCCCAAGCTTTGCTGGGGCCATGCAAGCGCCGGATAGGTGGAAAGACCAATCCATCAGTTGGCGAAGCAAAGCTTTGCGCCCAATCGGGTTCCCAAGCGCAGCTTTAGGAACCAGGGGATAGACTGAACTCCCGCGGGAGAGAGAACTATGTTGGGGAAAAAAATCATAGCCGTCATCTTCGGCGCGGTGATCCTGATTAAGCTGGCCTTCCTGCTGATCAGTCCTTCGCTGTGGCTGGGGGCGACCCAGGTCTTCCTGGGGCACTACGCCGCCATGATGGGCATCTACCTGGTGCTGCTGGTCATAACCGGCTATTTTGTCTTCACCAGCCTCGATCTCATCGACGTGGCGGTGGTTATGCTGTTCACCTCCATCCTGCTGGGCCTCAGCCTCATCCCCTACCTGGCGTCAATGCCCAACTTACCGGAAGCAATCGTTAGTGTTGGCTTCGGGAAGGTCTGGCCTGCATGGATATTGTGGGCCGCCATCGCGGTGGCGGTGCTGTATAGGATTTTCACCGGCAAAAAGGAAAAATAGAGATGTGGGTGAGCAGTGCCCACCCGACATGACTTCACTGAAGCCCCGAAAGATAATGGTAAATCGATACCGCTTGACCGTTATTCAAAGAAGGATGTACGGGCAAGGGCTGGTTTTGATTAAAAAATAGCTTATTCTTTTCAGCCGCAGCAGAAAGTTTCGCTCTCACCTCAGCATCTCTTAAATTGGTATAGCGCAATTTGGCTTCCTGGCTTAATTCTACATATAATCTGGTGCTTATAGGCAGAGCATGTACCTGGGCCCCAATCATTGCCGCTAAAATTACCAGTGGTAAGGCCACGTGCGTGCTGAGGCGCGCCGGCAATTTATCGGCTATAATTTGCCACGTTGCCCCGAGGATAAACAAAGCCCCAATTATAGTGAAGATGCCGTAGCGATCAGTGAACGCCTGTCCGAAATGAAAATGATGCCGGGCTAAAGAAACCAGCGAGAAGGGCAGGGCATTGACTAATATGGCCCATAGGCACAGTTTTTTTTCGGAAAGAGTGCCGGCCCGCATGATCAGACCAACACTACTCACCAAAATGGCTAAACCTATGACGACCTTTATTTGCCAGCGGAATTCTATCCTAAAGAGAAAATACAAAGGAGCCAGAATACTTCCCACGCCCCAATGAGTAAAATAACTCAAACTAAGAAACTGAGAAAAAAGCTGGGGATTATGGCTTTTTGCCCCGGCAAGGCCGTTAAACATGAAATATTCCGCGGTAAAGGAGAGAAAAACTAAGCCAATA
>JAHIKF010000134.1 GCA_018897875.1 Pseudomonadota bacterium
CTGGTGATAATCTTTACGCTTTTCTGACTGCGTTTTAACCTCAAAGGGACTTTTTCGAGAGCTTTCCCCTAAAAATGGTCTTGTTGGATACTTGCAAGTCTTGATTTTTGAACTTTCCAATTGGTATCGCTCAATTTAGGATTAAGATAGTCCTCAAAAATCTTCCTTCGGAAACTCAGCAACCTCTCAGCCCAACCATCAGGCCCTGGATCACGTCCCATAAAGGCGCCGCGGCGGGCCCCATGAACCAACTCAGATATTTTTCCTTAGAAGCTGCCATCCACCCTTGGGGCTTGCCCACCGAAACGATCTCGGCATTTTTGGGAGTGGAATAGCGCGAATATATCCTGACCAAGTATATTTTTGTTTATGCACTTAATTTATTACCTGGGGAAAGCGGCCCCAAAGGAGGGAGTATATGAAAGGAAAACGTCAGACGGCAATTCTCTTGGCTATCCTGGCGGCCATTGGTATGTTCCCGGCGGCCTCGGTATCTGCACCTTACACCATCACCCAAATCACTGATAAGGTCTCTGCCAATAGTACTTCCAGCCTGAACGACCTGGGGCACGTGTTTTGGGAGGAAAGGGTCTCCGATACGTCATTTAGACTCTGGCGCTATCAATCTAACGGCAACGTCCTCATCCACAGTGATACCCGGCCTCACAGTAGTATCAGGGCCAACAATCAAGATCAGGTTGTCTGGCAAAGGAGTTACAATGATACGGCAGGCAGCCACAACGACATTTATTTGTACCGCGACGGCACGGCGTATAAACTCACTAACGGTGCGGTGGACAACACGAGTCGTGAATGGCCCCAGATAAATGATAACGGGGTGGTGATCTGGGTGGAGGACTTCCACGACGGCGACGAGCAAATTGGATTGTACCAGGGATCTGGAATCAGTTACCTTGGCCGGGTAACCGGGCACATCAATTCCCCGGGGGCCCGCCTCAACAACCAGGGGCATATCGTCTGGAAGAATTACATTTCTGCGGGGAAAAACTACCAGATCAATTTTTATAACGGGTCCACCACCATCATCCTGGCGGACACCCTTATGCAACCATATGGCCCCAAGATTAATGACCAGGATGAGGTGGTGTGGTCCCAGCCGATCGGCCCCGGCTCAGAGTTGATCCTCTATAGCCATGGCGCCCCCACCACCATCACCGCGCAAGGGGGCGATCTTTTTGAGATAAACGACCTGGGCCAGGTGGCCTGGATCTCCATCACCAACCGCTTGAACCTCTATAGCGGCGGGGTCAACACCGAGGTGGATTTGGCCGACCAAATGCCTTTCGGCTTCAATAACCGGGGGGAAATCGCCTATCAAGAATATTCTTCAAATTCTTTAAGATGCTACGACCCCATCAAGAAAGCTTTGGTGTGGGTGGGAAGCGGTCCGGCTTATTTTGGGTATCTGCAGATCAACGAGGGTGGCCAGATCTTCTGGAGAAATGCGATGGGGGTGGATATACCTGATATAGCCTACCTGGCCAATCCCAACCGCGGGAGAATCGTCCCCCCGATAAAGCTGCTGCTGCTGGATTGAGGGCCGGTAAGGCCGGGGAGCATTGGGGGGTATACGACCTGAGACCTCTGCGAAAGTCTCTATCCCTATCCTCCATCATCATAATGTAGCGTAGGCACCCTCGCCTGCGCCTAAAGACAGAATGGACAGCCGAGGGCGGCTATCCTGCATGCGACTGTCGCAGAGGTCTCAACGTTCTCTCAGCTGATCTCGGCGTCGGTAAGATAGCAGGCAGGGTCCGGGGCCCAGAGGTCCCCGGTCAGGGCTTCGGCCCGGACCCGGAAGTTGCCGCCGCAGACGTCCAGCCACTTACAGCCGGCGCAGCGGCCGGTGACGTAGCGCTTCTTGTCTTTGAGGCGGGCCAGGAGCGGGTGGGACAGATCTGTCCAGATCTGGCTGAAGGGGCGCTCCCGGACGTTGCCGAAGGACTCGTGGCGCCAGAACTGGTCGGCGTGAACTTGCCCGTCCCAACTGACGCAGCCGATGCCCCGGCCCGAGTTGTTGCCTTCGTTCATCTTCAGCAGTTCGAGCACTTCCGCCGCCCGCCGCGGGTCTTCCTTTCGCAGCTTGAGGTAGATATAGGGGCCGTCGGCGTGGTTATCCACCGTCAGCACTTCCACGCTTTTGCCGGCGTCAAAGAGGCGCCGGGTGCGGGTGCAGATCAGGTCCACCAGTTCCCGGGTCTGCGCATGCGTCAGCGCCTCTTCCACCAGCTTGCTGCCCCGGCCGGTATATACCAGGTGATAGAAGCAGATGCGGGGAATGTCATATTCTTCCACCAGGTCGAACATGGCCGGCACTTCCTGATAATTGAGCCGGCTGACGGTAAAGCGAAGTCCCACCTTGAGGCCCATCTCCTGGCAGTTCCGCACCCCAGCCATGGCCGCGGCAAAGGCCCCGGCTTGGCCCCGGAAGCGATCGTGAGTGGCGGCGGTGCCGTCTAAGCTGATGCCCACATAAGACAGGCCCAGGTCACGCAATTGCCGCGCCCGTTCCCGGTCGATGAGGGTACCGTTGGTGGAGATCACCGCCCGCATGCCGTGGGCCACGGTCCACGCCACCAGTTCCGGGAGGTCCGGCCGCATCAGGGGTTCACCCCCGGAAAACAACACTACCGGCACGCCGAAATCCTTCAGGTCGGAAATCAAAGCCAGGCCTTCGGGCAGGTTTAGTTCATCCGGCGCTGCGCCCGCGGTGGCCTTGGCGTAGCAGTGGAGGCACTTGAGGTTGCACTGTTTGGTGACGTTCCAGACCACCACCGGCTTTTTGTCCGCCGAGAACTGCAGGAGATGGGACGGCAGGTCCTGGGCCCGGCGGTCCCGGTAACGCAGCACATCTCCGGCTTCGACGGCGCCGCAATAGAGTTTGGAAACTCCGATCATAGGGGCCTACTCTCTGAACAGGGTGGTCTGGTAGTGTTCCCGGATGACCCGGTTGAGATAAGCATCCAGGTCGCAGAGGGCCTCCCGGGTCAGGATGAACTGGTCCTGGGAAGTCCGGTCCCGGACCAGTTTCAAGGCGTATTCCAGGTCCTGGGCCTTCTCCTGGCAGACGGCCAGGGCGGAGGTGTCCCGGGCCACGGCCTGCTGGAGAATTGCATCCACGGCATCCGGTTCAAAATGCAGTTCGATCCCGTGGTTGTCCAGGAACTTTTCGGCGAAACGGCCCACCTGGTCATAGAGCCGGGCCAAATCTTCCACCGCGGTTTTTAAGTCGCAGTCCCAGTGATGGTACCGGCCTGCCAGCAATTCCACCCTGGTTTCGGTCAGCGGCAGGTGGTAGCGGCTGAGCAACTCTGCTTCCCGGCGCCGGATGGACTCTTTCAGGCTCTCCCGCTCCTTAACGGCCGCTTGGCTGAATCTCGCCAGGCGCTCGGGGTCCTCGGGGTCAGCCAGCAGGCGCTCCAGTTCAGCCTCGGGGTGCTCCACGATTTCCGGCGTGACCACCACGTGCTTGACCTGGGTGGAGGGCAGCCGCTTTTCAAACTGGATGAGCACCCGTTCGATGACGCTTACCAGGCCCCGGGCCCCGGTTTTCTCCACCGCGGCCTGGGCCGCGAACAGCTTCAGGGCCTCGTTCTCAAAGGTGATGTCGATGCCGTAAGCCCCGAAATCCCGCTTTTTGCTGGTGATAATGGGGTTGTTGGGGTTTTGCAGAATCGCATAGAGATCGTCGGCGTTGAGTTCCTCCAGCACTGCGATCACCGGCAGGCGGCCCACGAATTCCGATTCAAACCCATATTTGATCAGGTCTTCGGCGGTGACGTGCTTGAGAAAGGTCCGGTCCAGCTCCCGGGAGGTCATCTCGCCCCGGAAGCCGATCTCCTGCTTGCTGAGGCGCTCCTTGACCATCTTGTCCAGACCGTTGAAGGCGCCGCTGACAATGAATAGGATGTGCCGGGTGTTGAGGGTGCGTTTATCCTTTTTGCCGGTGCGGCGGTAATGCTCGATGGCCTGAATCTGGGAGACCGGGTCATGGGCCACCTTCAGGTCCACCTCGGTCTCTTCCATAGGCTTCAGCAAGGCCCGCTGGACCCCGGTGCGTGACACATCCGGCCCGCCCCAGGTGTGCCCGGAGGAGGCGATCTTGTCGATTTCGTCGATATAGATGATGCCGTATTGGGCCAGTTCCAGGTCGTCGCCGGCGGCGTAAACCAGGTCCCGGACCAGGTCTTCCACATCACCGCCCACGTAGCCGGTTTCGCTGAATTTAGTGGCATCGCCCTTGATGAACGGCACCCCGATCTTCTTGGCAATGAGTTTGACCAGATAGGTCTTGCCCACGCCGGTGGGGCCGATCAGGATGATGTTGTTCTTGATGGAGCCTACCCCGGGTTCCGGGTCCCGGCCCAACTCCAGGGAATGGCGGATTCGATTGAAATGGGTGCAGACCTTGGTGGCCAAAACACTCTTGGCCAAATCCTGTTTGATTACATACTCATGCAGATAGGCTTCCAACTCCTCCGGCTTCAGGTCGAATTTAATCCGGCCGAGCTTGGCGCCCTTGCCCTGACCTTCGCCGTCTTTCTCCGGCTTGGCCACCCAATGCGGCGCCAGAACTTTAATCCGGCTGCCATATTTTTTGGTGAGGTAATCACTCAGTTCTTTTTCCAGTTCTTTGGGGTCGGGGATTTTTTCCATGGGCTCGGTGGTCCGGCCGGCCAGCACCGTATGATCTGGTCTGCCTCGATGGTTTTTCTCAATTATAACCATTCTGCCGGAAGGGTTGCAAGTTAAGCTGAAGGAGACTCAATTTTGATAATTTTTTCTTAGACCGGAGAGTCCCTGTATTAACTGGCGTAATGTCGCCGTCGGCTTTTGCCGTCGCCGGCAAAAGCTTTCAGCTTGCGCCAGCAAAGATTTTTAGGCTGCCGAGGTGAGTTATCATAATGCCAAAGGCACTATTTTATCGTCCCAGGATTATCTTACCAAAGGTTGAAGGTTTTTTCTCCCTCCCCCTTGATGGGGGAGGGCTGGGGTGGGGGTGAAAATGCTGGGTATGGCTTCAACCTATCCCCCTCCCCCCAACCCCCTCCCACCAGGGGAGGGGGAGTTAATGAGGTCAACATTTTGCAAGGTTTTCTGCGGGACACGATACTAGTCGAGACCGGGAGGGGGTCCACGGCCAGGGCGCCGCGTATGACCAGGGAGATCATGGGTGATGGCTCCCGGGATGAGGTTGGTGAATCTCTTTAACCCGATGGGATTAAAGCCGCCGCCTTCTGGCGGTGGCGGGTTTCAGGGTTAGGCCGGGGAAACCTGGATGGGGCGATCAAAATGATCCCAGATCGCCCCGGTGGAGCGATCTGGGAACTTGCACCGGCAGGAGAACTACTACTGCGGTTTTTCCTCACCACGAGTAGTTTTTTGAGGTTTACGCTCCCCAGGGCCAGGGGCGCCGCGACCAGCGGCCCCAGGGGCACGGCCCTCAGGACCGGTTGGTTGAGCCGGACGCACGCTCGGACCGGTGGGCTGAGCCGGACGCACGCTGGGACCCGTGGGCTGAGCCGGACGGACTCCGGGACCCGTGGGCTGAGACGGATGGACCCTGGGGCCCGTGGGCTGAGCCGGACGCACGCTGGGACCAGTTGGCTGGGCCGGACGGACTCCTGGGCCCGTGGGCTGAGCCGGACGCACGCTGGGACCGGTAGGCTGACCCGGACGCACACTCGGGCTGGTGGGCTGAGCCGGATGGACCCTGGGACCGGTGGGCTGACCCGGACGGATGCCCGGACCCGTGGGCGTCGGGTGACGGCCGACAGGGGATCCTTGATGCCAACCTTTCCCCTGGCCGCGATGGTATTTATTATAAAAATTCTGGTCATAACGCTGACCAACGCGATGTCCGCGCCAATAGGGGTACTTTTGATTAAAATTCTGCCAGTAATGAGGATTGTGTTTATACCACGCATTCCACCTCGGGGCATACCAGTTATTGGGTCTGACAATATAGGTGGGCGGATAAGCGTAATACGGGGCCCAGCCACGTTGATTGCCGAAGAATTGATGCAGTATGCCATTTAGAAACCAATCGCCCTGGTAAAAGGTCCAAGGCGTATTATTCCCGACCCACGGTGTCGCGTAAGGATTCCGGGGCGGGGGTGGATAATTATAGCCTCCATAACCTTGAGCCCAAGACGGTGCGGGCATCGCCCCGATCGCGCCTCCAGCCAGCACGATTATCAGGAGAAAAATAAGACTTACCCTTTTCATATATACCTCCACAGGGTGCATCATTTTACCAAAATGGTCGATCTGTCAAGTTAGATGACCCAAGTCGGAAAAAGTTAATAATCGGCGATTATGCGGCGAACTATTCTGTCCGCTCATCCATGCCGATTACCCGGCCACGTCGGCTTTCGGCTTGAAAGAAAAGTTGACCCGGTCTCGACTTCGGCCCACAATAGCATGGACAGGAAAATTTGCCGTGGCCGGCGAACCGGGCGCCCACTTTGCCCAAGGGAGGAATATGGATTCGGCGTTTTTGCAAGCCCTGGCCCAGGCCCGGCCTGATCCCGGCGGCGGCGCCGCTGCGGCCCATAGCGCCGCCCTCGGCCTGGCCCTGCTTGCGAAAGTGGTCCAACTGGAACACCGGCGCCAGGGGCCGGAGAACAACCCTGGATTTCCCTGGCACGATCTCCTGGCCCGGGTGCGCCTGGTGGCCGCGGCGCTCCTGCGGTTGCAGGCAGAGGATGTCCAGGCCTATTTTAAGCTCACCCAAGCCCGAAGCAGCGGCGATCCCGTTGAGATGGCCGCGGCCCTGGAAGAGGCGGTGGCCTGTCCCCTCAGGATCATGCAGCAGGCTCAAGAGGGCCTGGCCTTGATGGCCCAGAGCGGGGCCGGATGCGCCCTGCACCTGGTAGCGGATTTGCTGGTGGCCTGCGAGTTGCTGGGCGCCGCTTGGCGCGGCGCGCACCACATCGCCCGGGCCAACCTGCCGCTTATGCCCCAGGACTCCCGGCGGGTCGTCTGGGACGAGACTTTGTCCCACACCTTGGACGCCCTGGAGGCCGAATGGCAACTGGTCCGGGCCGAACTCATAGGCAGACTGACATGGACCTGATCATTGCCGCGGACAATCTTCACGTCCTCAACCCCGTGGTGGCCCAGGCCCTCCATGGGCTCGACCCGCAGCCTCTCCAGGAACTGGCCCGCCGCGTCGAGCAGGCCGGCGCCAATCTCATCGACATCAACCCCGGGTTTCTGCCGCCCCGGCGCCACGACCGCATGGCCTTCATGGTGGAAGCGGTCCAGCAGGTCACCGGCCTGCGGCTCATCCTGGACAGCCCCGACGCCCGGGTGCTGGCCCGGGGCCTGGCCGCGTCCAATCAGCCGCCCATCCTCAACGCCTGCACCCTTGAGCCTGACAAACTCCGGGGGATCCTGCCCCTGGCCGCGAAGCACGGCACCGACCTGGTGCTCCTGCTCCTTAATGCCCGGTCTTTTCCTGCCGCCTCTCTCGATGGCAAAATCACCCTGGCCCTGGAGCTGAGGGAGCACGCCCTGGCCGCGGGTCTCACGGATTCCCAGTTGATTTACGACCCGGTCCTCCCCAACCTCACCTGGCCCGACGCCTGGGCCCAGATGAGCGAAGTCGTCAAGGCGGTGCGCCTTTTGCATGGCGGCGAACTCTGGGGAGAGGCGGCCCGGACCATGGCGGGGCTCTCCAACCTGAGGAGCGGACTCAGGCACACCTATCCCGTGCGGCTGGAGGAAGCCGCCCTGGCCCTTTTGGCCGGCGCCGGCCTCGCCTTCGCCCTGATGGACGTCTTGCAGCCCGGCCTGATGGAGACGGTCAGGGTCATCAAGCAGGTAATATAATTATCGGTAATGACCAAGATTTGAGCCGTCAATCATCAAACCGATTAGCCGTAGGGCGGGAAAGCGAAGCGCATCCCGCCTTGAGAAATTGAGTAAAACTAAAATCATGCCTCAATACATACGCCCCTATGCTCCTGGCGGCACGTTTTTCTTCACGATCACGCATTTTTAACCTTGAATGGGTGGCAGGTGATGGCGTTCGGCGTCTGGAGATAGCATGATGCGAAAGGCGGGATGCGCTGCGCTTTCCCGCCCTACAGCTACTTTTGGCCGGAGCCGGGCTCGGCCTCGCCCTGGTGGACGTCTTGCAGCCCGGCCTGATGGAGACGGTCAGGGTCATCAAGCAGGCGGGGTAAAATTCTCCTTTGGTCTTTCCGGAGAACCGGGTACAATTAAAATAACAGATTGATAATTCAACTTAAACTTTCTCTCCTCTCCACACCCCGGTAAGGGATGCGGGAGGGGGACGGGGAGAGGGGGCAAGGACCGCTGACGAAAAAGCCCTTGGCCTCATCCCGCGGGAAAAGTCTAAATTTCACGCCAGCGAGGCAGCCTCTATCCACCGTCCTTTAGGAAATCTCACCGGCTTAAAAACCCATCACTACCGGGCCTTGGAGCGCTTATACCGCCGCAAGGTGCCGCCGGCCGACCTGCTTACCCCGGAGTTGGCCCGGCAACTGGCGGAAATTTCCGGCGAGTTGCGCCGCCAAATCGGGGTCCTGGTGGACCGCCAGGGCGCGGTGGCCTACGTCATTGTGGGGAACGCCAAGGGCCTCCTTATTCCCGACCTGCCCCGGGCGCGGGGCGTCAAGGGCCGCCTCAAGGGCCTCCGCCTGATCCACACCCACCTGGACGCCAGTCCCCTGAGCCAGGACGATCTCACGGACCTGGCCTTGCTGCGCCTGGATGTGGTGGCGGCCCTGGCCGTGGCCGACGGCCAGCCGGGCGCCATCGAGATTGCCCACCTCCTGCCCCAGCCGGTGGATGGGCAGAGTTACGCCGTCATCAAGGCCCGGCAGCTGGGCGCCCTGGATATGGATTTCGAAGCCCTGGTGGCCTCCCTGGAAGCGGAATTCTCCCGCCTGGCGCCCGCCGGGGCTGGTAAAACCCTGGAACGGGCCATCTTGATCGGCGTCACCGGGCACAGTCGCGTTGCGGCCGAGGATTCCCTGGCGGAGCTGACGGAACTGGCCCGCTCCGCCGGCCTGAACGTGGCGGCCACCATCCTGCAGCGCCGGCCCCGCTTCGACTCCCGCTTCCTCATGGGCAAGGGCAAGCTCTCGGAACTGGTCATCCAGGCCCTGCAGCAGGGCGTCGACATGCTGGTGTTCGACGCCGAGCTCAGCCCGTCCCAGGTGCGCTCCATCACGAACTTCTCCGAACTCAAGGTCATCGACCGCACCCAGCTCATCCTGGACCTCTTTGCCCAGCGGGCCCGCAGCCGGGAAGGCAAGCTGCAGGTGGAGATGGCCCAGGTGAAATACCTGCTGCCCCGGCTGGTGGGCAAAGGCGACGCCCTGTCCCGGCTCATGGGCGGTATCGGCGGCCGAGGCCCCGGGGAGTCCAAGCTGGAGACGGACCGCCGCCGCCTCCGGGAACGCCTCCACCGCCTGCAGCAGGACCTGTCCCGGATCAGGAATGAACGCCGGGAGCGGCGTCAGCCCCGCCGGCGTCAAAACCTCCCCATCCTCTCCATCATCGGCTACACCAACGCCGGAAAATCCACCCTGTTCAATGCCTTGACCCACGCCGCGGTCCTGGCCGAAGACCGGCTCTTCGCCACCCTGGACCCCACCAGCCGCCGCCTCCGCTTCCCCAAGGAAAGGGAGGTGATCATTACCGACACCGTGGGGTTCATCAAAAACCTGCCTAAAAATCTCCTGGAGGCCTTCAAGGGAACCCTGGAAGAACTGGAGGACGCCGATCTCCTCATCCACGTAATAGATCTGAGCAATCCACGTTTCATGGAGCAGATGGCCACGGTGGATGACATTCTGAAGTCGCTGGCCCTCCAGGACAAGCCGGTGTTGATGGTCTTCAACAAAAAGGACCTGGTGGACCCCAGCCTGGCGGCCTTGCACTGCCGCCTGCATCACGGGGTGGCCATCGCGGCCGTCGACGACGCCACCTTGCCTCCCCTCATCGCCCGCCTGGAGGCCCAAGTTGAACAGTTGCTGGCCCGTCGGCAGACCGCCCTGCCCGAGGCAGAATCGGAATTTCAAGACGCCGCAGTGGAGTGAAATTTTCAGCAGGGAGCAGGGAGCAGGTAGCGGAGACGCTGCAGGGGTAGCCCGTAGGGTGCGCACTGCGCACCTTTCTGGTTTTCGAAGGGTTTGAGAATGGTGTTCTCCCGGCCCTTCCCCTAATACCAAACTGCGATTATACAGATAATTTGTCTTCTGTAGGGGCGGACCCATGTGTCCGCCCTCATATTGGGCGCACACGCAGGTGCGCCCCTACAGACCGTGGGCTTTTCTTACTTCTATGCGCGCAACCTGGTATAAAAGCTCTCAGGCTTGCCAGAGATAGGGCCAGAAGTGGCGTGAAGTTGGGCTCAGGGTGGCCAAGGCCCAGCCGCAGCCGCCAGGACCCATGCCGGGGCGCGGCGTCGCCGGCGTCCCCTGCACCGCCAGGGGCCGGGGCCAGGCGGTGGCCGGCAAGGAGAGATGGTTTTCGGTTTTCGGTTTTCGGTTTTCGGTTTTCGGTGACCGTTTCGAACGATGCGAAGTTATTGAATTGAACCCAGCCACCTGAAAATCCCCCTAAATCCCCCTTTTCCCAAGGGGGACTTGCGGCCATCCCCCCCTTTTCTAAAGGGGGGATAGGGGGGATTTTTCTGCTGATCCCTGACCCCTGACCCCCGATCCCTACCCCATGTACATGCCCGTGCAGGCAGAGCACCTGGGAGAATTGCCCCAGCAGTCGGGCCACTTCCGGGGCGTCCCCGGTCCATTGCTGCCAGGGGTGGAAGAGGCGGGCCAGGGGGGCGTGGGACAAGATGACCAGGGGGGTGGCGGGGGAAAGAAGGGCTAACTCCCGGGCCAGCCACCGGCGTTGGACCGGACCGATCTCAAAGACCGGTCCGCCAACTGCGGGGGTGAGGGAGGTGTCTAACCCCAGCAGCTGGAAACCCCGCCACGCCCGGGAAAACCAGGGCGCCCCCCAGCGCCGGACCCAGGCGGAATTTCCCCTGGGGCCGTGATCCCCTTCCCCGCGCACCGCCCAGACGGGCGCCGGCAGGTCGGCAAGGATTTCGCGGCCCAAATCCAGGGCGTCGGGCCGGCCCCGATGGGCCAGGTCGCCGGCGAAGAGCACCAACTCCGGCGGGGGCGTCAGAGAGCCAATCTCCGCCACCGCCCGGGCCAGGGCCAGTGCCTCGGGGCGCCGGTCATTGCCGTCCTTGAGATGGGCGTCGGCCAAAAGCGCCAGGCGCACCTCCGGGTCCGCGGCCCGGGCCGTAAACGGCCAGGCCAGCCGGCCCACGGCCCAGCCCGCGGCCAGGCCCAGCCCCACCTGCTTGACGAATTCCCGCCGGTCCATTAGGAACCATTGTAGCATAGTTGGGCCGGAAAAGTGTATACGGATAGTCCGTCGTTCCCGCCACCATCCTCATGCCAAGGTGCGTAATACTGAGTTGCGCTCAAAAGGCTATTTTCTGTAGCCGCAGGCTTTAGCCTGCGCCTGCACAGTCTGGAAAACCTGTGCCACCCTTTGACTGCAAACTGGTATAAGACGCACCGAGAGGCGTTTTTCTCGGGTCCCCAGATCATAATTTTTTAAGGCAGTTCTTCATGGGCCGCCGGCCCACCCGTAAAGCATGAAAAGTTCAGTGGGGCGGGCCTCCGTGCCCGCCATGGCTATAAGCTCATGGTGCGTAGGACGCACCCTACGGAAGACTTTTCAGAACAGCTGGGGATGAGCCGTCGGCTCAGGTGAAATAATGAAAAATTGGTAGGTTGGGGTTTTGCGCCTGCTAATCCAGGGTCTGGTGGTACGCCAGGCGCACCCTCAGGGGAGGCAAGGCCACGGGGTATAAATGAAAAGAAGCCGGAGACCCAGAGATGCCTCCTTGCCAGGAGGGGGATAACTCTGGATTTCCCCGGCTTCTCGAGGTCACGGAACCTTTTTCAATCTTCCCCTCAGGAAGTCGCCGAACCCTCGTCCGGAACATTCCGTGGCCTTCTTCACTGTCTCGGCGGCAGAGCAGGCATCTATCGCCGCTTCCGGAAATCAGCGCCCAGCCAGCCCGTGGAAAACCAAGGGTCAATGGCCGGCTTTTGCTCGGAGCCAAGGCAGGTGGCCGTGAAGTCCAGCCTGGAGGGCGACCCTGCCCTCGGTCGGGTGCGGCCCACTGGCCGTGTCCCCGTAACCTGTTTTCCAGGTGCTCAGACTGAACTTTGTAGCAATTATATAATAATCACCCTGGGCAAAAAAACAAGGGGGCAGGGAGATTTTTTGAAAAATAATTTCGGGGGCCTGGGATAGGGAAGCCCGGCCTTCCGGGAAGGGTTAATTCCTCTATCTTTATCACCTATAGGGGCCCGTTTCTGTTGCTCGACCATAGCCGCTCAGGAACTCGGGAAGGCGTTTGAAGAGTCCCTCAACGCCAGGTTTATAAAGCCCCAAGGATAAGGGCGGACACCCGGGTCCGCCCTTACAACAACTCAGATTTTCAGGTCACCCGGTTTATCCGCCCATTTTCCCGGCAAATTCAGCCAAGTTGCCCTATATCGTTTTGATATTGCTTATTAATTGTTCCCCAGAACCCAGAACCTAAAACCCAGAACCCGCCTTAAAACCCGCCCTAAAGCACTCCCTTGGTGGACGGCACGCCCTGAGCTCGCGGTTCCGGCTGGGTGGCGGCGTCCAGGGCCCGGCCGGCGGCCTTGAAGACCGCCTCCAGGATGTGGTGGGTGTTCTCGCCGTAGGGCACGCTGATGTGGAGCGTCATGCCGCCGTGGATGCTGACGGCGCGCCAGAACTCCTTGAGCAGCTGGGGGTCTAAGCCGGCGCCCCCGGGCGGCAGGTCCACCTCCAGGTGGAGAAAAGGCCGGTTGCTCAGGTCCACCGTCACCTGGGCCAGGGCTTCGTCCATGGGCACCCGGGCCGAGCCGAACCGGCGCACCCCGGGCCGCTGGGCCAGCGCTTCCCGGAAGGCCTGCCCCAGGCAGATGCCGATGTCTTCCACGGTGTGGTGCTGATCCACCTCCAGGTCGCCCTTGGCCTTGACGGTCAAGTCAAAATAGCCGTGGGCCGTGAACAGGTGGAGCATGTGGTCGAGAAACGGGATGCCGGTGTCGATAACGGCGCGGCCGCGGCCATCCAACTCTAATTCCAGATTAACTTCCGTTTCCCGGGTCTGCCGGTGGATTTTACTCAAGGGCATAGCTGGTGGTCTCCTTGGGATTGCAGTCCTGCTGCCGAGTTGCGGTCAGCAAGTAGGGCGGTGGGTGCCCAACCGACCTGACGACTGACCGACTTCGGGCACATGATCGCGGCGCCGGGTTTTTTACCCCCCTTTTTCAAAGGGGGACTTAACCTGCCAAGTCCGGTGCTCCAAGCCTGCATTTATGTCCATCTAATTATAAAAGCTCCCATAGCCCGACGCTACTTCTGCTTTGGTTCCCAACGGGAGGCGGCCTCATTATAAACCATGGGCTGCCCGTTGATTTCGCAGGTCCACTGATTACCGACCTTGCACACCTTTTTGGCTTCCGCGGGCGCCAGCGGCGACAACTCGTCCGGCGTTCCCACCGTGCTCTGCATATAGCTTGTCTTCGGTGGTTGCTCGATGGGTGGGACGGCACATACACTTCCCCCCATGAGCAACAGCGCCGCTACCCCAGCCATCCAGGCAAGATATATCTTAGCGTGCATGGCTTCCCCTCCTGCTTGGAAAAGTTTTCTGTTTTCCGTTTTCTGTGGAATAGCCGCCCCGGCTGTGGTGCCCCGAAGAGTTACCGGTAGGGCGGGCACTGCCCGCCATCATTACTACTTCTACTTTGGTTGCCAACAAGAGGCGGCGTCATTATAAATCATCGTCCGGCCATTTTGTTCACAGGTCCACTGATTGCCCACTTTTCGCACCTTCTGGCCTCCCACGGGCGCCACCGGGGACAACTCGTCCGGTGTTCCCTGGGTGCGCTGTTTAGTGGCTTCGACATCCGGATTCTTGTAGGGCGCCGACGAACCACAGCCACTTACCAGGATGGTCAACAGCGACGCGACTACAGCCATTGCGACGAGATAACCCTTAACTTTCATCGATCAAACCTCCGTTCCTGAGAAGTTGTTGAAATTCACCAGGATAGCTAACAAAACTCCCAGGTTCATCATAAATCTTTTCGCCAACAATGACAATTAATTATGGTAATATACCAGGCAAGATTCTTTCAAGCTCCGTTTCCCGCTGGTGAGGCGGCCCATGACAATTTTCCGGATCATCGCCGACCCCGCCAACCGGAAGGAAGCCCAATCCAGTGCTGAGGGAGTGTCCAATTCACGTGAGCGACGCCAGCAACCTCAAAACCACCCGGCAGCCGCGATCCTTCCGATACATCGCCGCCCTCCTGCTCCTGTGGGCCGGGGTGATCGCCTGGGGCGTTCTGCCCATCCCGATGGCCGCGGCCGCGCCCCACGCCGCCGTCCCGGAGACCGCCTTTGATTTCGGGAAAATCACCGAAGACCGGCCCCTGACCCACACTTTCGTGATCGAGAACACCGGGACGGCGCCCTTACATATCGAGGATGTGGACCCGGATTGCGCCTGCACCGTGCCCAAATACGATAAAAGCATCCCCCCCGGCAGTCAGGGGGGCATCACCCTGACCATCAAACCCTTTTCGGTGATCCACCAGTTCAAGAAGGAAACCAAGGTCCGGCTCAATGACCCGGACCAGCCCCGGTTGGTCCTGACCATGACGGGGGTGGCCACACCCTTCATCGAGATCCAGCCCAGCCATATTGTGCGGCTGCGCGGGTCTCCCGGTGACAATATCCGGGGCCAGGTGCGCTTCATCTCACATATACCGACGCCCTTGAAGATTACGGAATACCGCACCAATATCCCGGACAAGATCGAGGTGACCCTGAAGCCGGAAGTGCCGGACAAGGTGTATGTCCTGGAGGTGCGCCCCAAGGGGCAGGTGTCGGGCCCCTTTGCCGGAGTGATCGAGCTGTTCACCAACTCCAAGGAGCGGCCCCGCCTCATCGTGCGGGTCTTTGGGGAAATTTATTTGCCTTCGACGGGCGGCCAGTAAAGCAGCATCTCATTGAGCAGGTGAATGGCAAAAGTCCGGGCCGCCTGGCGTAATAGCAGTTCATCTTCCTTGGGGGCCGGCGGGCCGGGATTGACCGGTGAACTCATAGTGATCCGGTCCTGGCAGGCAAACAGGGTGTCGCCCCCCCGGGTGATGGCCCCGGACACCACCAGGTCGGTGTCGATCCTGCCCCTGAGGAACCGGAAGGCCGCGCCCCGGACCGCCACAAATTGCACCACGCCGTCGACGACGGTGTCGCCCTGGTCAGAGAGCTTGAGTCCGTTGGCCCTCCAGGCCTGGGTCAACTCTTCCAGGAAGAGGGCCTGGAAGGTGTCGGCGGCCACGCCCTGGGCCGTCGAAACCTCGAAGGGCGTCAGGACATACGTCGCCTGGGCCGGGGTGAAGTCCGGGGCTCGGTAATAAGCCGTGAGATAGCGGCCGGGCTCAAGCGCCACCCCCGCCGGGGTGGCCGGCGCCAGCCGGGGCGCGCAGCCCCCCTGGCCAACCAGACACAGGGCCACAACCAGACCCCAGGAGGTGAACTTTCTCATCCACATGGTCATCTGATTACCATAAACTGTCGTCCTCTGCCAAACCATTTAACCATTCCCCGCCGGAAAAAGAGGACCGCCCGGGTCGGATCGGCGGCCACCCCGCGTTTGGAAAAGCGCCTCGGGGGTTTGACAACCGGATGCAGATGTCCTACATTTTTTTTCAGGCTGAGCCCGCTCTTACCCGGAGGGCCATCACCCCGTGGACCGGGGGGAGAGACGACCGAGCCATGATTTTTAACCCCTTAACCGTTACATACGAGAACTTGCATGCCCTATGGACGCATGGTAACCTTTGGTAAAATCGCTCAGTGGGCCACCAGCCTGCTGACCCTTTTGTTGATCGGCAGCCTCGGCTTCGTCTGGCTGCAAGGGTGGAGTTTCTTCGACGCCCTGTACATGACGGTGATCACCCTCGCCACCGTGGGCTACACTGAGATTCATCCCCTGGACCGGGTGGGGCGGGCTTACAACATGGTGCTGATCCTCACCGGGATGGGGGTCATGTTCTATATCGTGGGCTCTCTGGCCCGGGTGGTGATCGAAGGGGAGCTCCATGCGGTTTTGGGAAGGCGAAAATTGATCAAGCACATCAAACGGCTGAAGAATCATTACATCCTCTGCGGCTTCGGGCGCATCGGCGAAATTATCGCCCGGCAGCTCAAAGACCGGGGCCTGTCCCTGGTGGTGGTCGAGAGCGACCCGGCTCTGCTCGGCCGCCTGGAGGCCGCGGGATATTACTTCATCGTCGGCGACGCCACCCGGGAAGAGGTCCTGCTGGAGGCGGGCATCGAACGGGCCAAGGGGCTGATATCCGTGGTCTCCTCGGACGCCTCCAACGTATACGCCGTGCTGACGGCGCGTAGCCTCAACCCCAGTCTCTTTATCGTGGCCCGGGGGGAGGAGCCGGGTTCGGAGAAAAAGCTGCTCCGGGCCGGGGCCGACAAGGTGGAATCCCCCTACGAGATGGGCGGGCAAAAAATGGCCCAGACCATCATGCGCCCCACCGTGGTGAGCTTTATGGAGCTGGCCATGAAGGAGGGGGTGGATTGGACCATGGAGGAGATCGCGGTGGGCCCCGCCTCTCCCCTCCAGGGGGTGCCGCTGTCGGACTCGGGGATCCGCCAGAAACTGAACCTCATCCTGGTGGCCATCAAGCGGGCCGACGGCGAGATGCTCTTCAACCCCAGCCACCAAACCCCGATTCTGGCGGGAGACACCCTCATCGCCCTGGGCCTGCGAAAAAACCTGGACGCCCTGGAGAAGATGGTGCTGTGAGGAAGCTGGCAGCAGTCAGCCAAAGAAAAGACCGACCGAAGAAAAATATAGGGTGGGCAATGCCCACCAGAATTTAAAGATGATGGCGCCCAAGCAGAGCTTGGGCCCAAAAGGGCGTTCCCAAGCAAGAGCTTGGGAACGAGTATAAAAGGAGGGGGTGGATTGGACCATGGAGGAGATCGCGGTGGGCCCCGCCTCTTCCCTCCAGGGGGTGCCGCTGTCGGACTCGGGGATCCGCCAGAAACTGAACCTCATCCTGGTGGCCATCAAGCGGGCCGACGGCGAGATGCTCTTC